>JAQIDF010000232.1 GCA_027858145.1 Prolixibacteraceae bacterium
GTGCTTACTGCCTTTTTTCGTGGCCCAACTGTGCCTTAATTCCTAATATGTTGGCGTTTCGTTGTTCTATAAATATTAATTAAATAAATTAATCCTTTACACAGCGAATAGAACATCCCATCTTAGTATAGTAGTAGGCTCTAATCATCATGGGGGAAGAGTGAGTTATACCTCGACACCAAGCACTTCTATACCAATTGAACTCATCAAAATGCTCAGAAGCACTCCACCAATAGCCATTGAAGCCCAAACCTGAGAAATACATGTAACGGCTACCACCCGGAAGAGCCGTAAAACCTATTTCGTTGGTTGCTCCTGTGTTAAAGTTATTCCAATGAGCCGTACCTTTTTCCTTTAGTTTTCCTCCAGCCTCTCCTTCTCCGCCAAGAGCTATTGTTAAGGTGTTCCAATCTTCATCAGTAGCTACATGCCAGCCTTCTGGCGCTAACTTTTTTGTATTTACGGCATACCAATTGTACAATCGCCCATAAGTGAATATTGTATCAGTACTAGTTGTGTTGTTATAGTTACAATAGGCTCCTGTTGTTAAGATATCCCATTCATAATCGTCAGTTACATTAGGTATGGCGGTACCATCGTTATAATTAGTTGTATGAAGATTTTCAGCCATCCAGGTTTGCGTGCCTATGGTTACTGTTGTATAAACATTTCCTTCCTGGTCGGTCATTGTACCATAAGTTATAGATGTATCATTCTCAATCGTATCGGTAGCACTACCCTCAATTATTTCATCACAAATACAGCGAACAGAAATACCTAATTCCTTTACAGCGTGGCCTATAGACGCATTGCTTCCATAGTAGTTCATGTTCAGGGTATAAGCACCCAAATAATCGTCTTCCGTTGTACTCCACCACATACCTTGTTCTCCATACCCGTAGAGATCAAGGCTACTAAACAGACCTCCTGGGAGGGCTGTAAATCCGATTTCGTTGGTTGCTCCTGTGTTTGGGCTATACCAATGCGCTGTACCTGTTTCTTTTAGTTTCCCTCCTGCAATGGTGTCTCCACCAAGATAATCGATTAATTGTGTCCATTCGTTTTTGGTAGGAATATGCCAGCCTTCAGGGGTTAATTTACCTGTGTTTACGGCATACCAATTGTACAACTTTCCATAATGGACAGTACTATAGGCGCAATATGCTCCTGTTGTTAAATTATCCCATTTATTACCGTTAGTTATATTAGGTATAGCAGTACCATCGTTATACTTGGTTGTACGAAGGTTTTCGGCCATCCATGTTTGCGTACCGATAGTTACTGTTTTATAAGTGTTGCCTTCTTGATCTGTCATTGAGCCAAAAGTTACTTCTATTGTTGTTTCTTCGTTTGTTGAATTGTCTGGTGAAGTAACATCATCTTTCTTGCAGCTGCTTGTAAATGCTAAAAATACACTTATTATTAGCAATGGGATAAGGGAAATGCTTTGTTTTGTTTTCATTTTTATTGTATTGAATCTTTATTAATCATTTAAAAAATCAGTTTTTTATCAATCTTGAAAGGTTGTAGTATGCTTTCAATGAACGCTAACGTTAGTATAAGAATAGTGCTGATTTAGCTGCACTTACGCTTACTTTCTTTACCAAAGTTAACAAATTGAGAATACGTTCCAATATCCAATTTAGCAGCATTATTTTTATATGTTGTTAGGTGCTGGGCTTTATTCGTTTTCAGTCACTTACGCACTTTTTTGTTTTGTTTGGGTTGGCAAGCTCCCCGTGCGTTTGGGGCAGCCATACTCTTTGACAAGTTTTGGTTTGTGTGTTGGATTTTTGAGCGACTTGACAATGTGTATGGTTGCAAGGTGTGGGTTATAGCTGTGTTCTCACTCTTTCCCTTAGTTTAATATCAGAATGTGTGAAATTCCTATTGTTCAACAATTGGGTAACATTATCATAAACCATTTTCTCATTCTTATTATCCCTTATTGTAATAATTAAGCAAAAATCTTGACTTAGCTCTTCGCCATCGATTAATGCTCTGGTTTCTGAGAATTCTCTGTATAAACCTGCCACTTTGAGATACCATTTTTTAGGAGTCTTTAAATAATTTTCCTTATTAGCAGGTGTCATTTCAGCTAAGTTTACAACCCATTTTTTTATTGGCTGATACTTCGTACCGTAATTAAGTAACATTCTTTCATTAGCAAATGAACTAGTTGTATCCTTGTGGTAATGTTTTGAATAGCAACTACCTTTAATCAGGTTTTCATTACCATCTAAACCAATTTCATTTAAAATATTCGGTTTAGAAATATCTCGTTCTTTAATTTTATCATATGTTCCAAAAAACACATCTATATTTGATTGGCAATACTCACTACCCTGTTTAGCATTTAATAGAGGAGAAGCAACTAATGTTACTTTTATTTCCCCATAAAAATATCCCTCATCATCAATAAGATTCTCTGGAAATGGAAACTCCATTATTTCAAAAAACTCTCCTTTTACTAGGGTATCTTGTTGTATTAATGTTATTTCATATGGGTCATTGTAGATAATATCGTTTACAGGAGAAGGTAATCCAAATCCTAAACTCTTTATTTTATCGGCATGGTTTAGTGCTAAACCATCAGGATATTTTGAAGAATGAATTGCTAATGCCTTTAGCAAAACAGGATTAAATTCATCAGTTATATTATGAGATAGTGCTGCAACTAAAGATGTAATTCTAGGAGTTGAAAAACTCGTACCAACAGCAGTCATAATACGTCCATCAATTCCAAATGATAACCCCTGTTTGTACAGTTCTACCAGCACCATTTATACCTGCATTACCTCCATAACTGACTAGTTCTGGTTTAATAATACCTGCGGGCGCATGACCAATCCTAGAAAAAGGAGATAATTCATTTACTTCAGATATATCATGTGCAGATTTTTTGTGAGCGATGGAGCCTACGACCAAAGACCTTATAGAATCAGCGGATTTAGAAATACGTGAAATAGGTCGATTCTTTGTAAAATTACTACAATTACCAGCTGATTTACAGATTAAAACATTATGAATCTCTTGAATGCTATCTAGAGCAATACCAAAATCAGAGAAGGAATCTATATCTGCTTCAGAATTTGTACCCAAAGACATATTCCATATTTTTATATCGTTATTTCTTTGAATAGCATCCCTAATATTGTCAATCAATTCATTTTCATCTATTGGTTCATTCGGAAAAACTGTCGCATCAAATAAACGACACCCGTCAAGTCCTGTATGTTCTTCTCCTTCCAAGCTGTCGCCATATAGCAATACTCCAGATACAAATGTTCCGTGCCCTTTGTCTTTGTATTCTTCTGGGTATGCAGAAAAATTATTCTCTGTTAACCAAGGAGTTAAATGTTCTATATTTGAAATTCCCGAATCAAGAACGCCCACAATAGGATATTCGGTATCTCCATTGGGATTTTTAATAGGAATTTCTTCTTCCATGTCTGAACCATCTAGTGATGCCGTGTATCTTGGCATAAATGAAAATGATTCAAGAGCGGTAAAACTTTTGAGTTTTTCTAATTTTTCAATATTTAGACTATTTGTCTTATACATAATTAAATCAGGCGAGTATAAGATTTTAATTACATCAATAGATTCTGAAAGACAGAATTTCTCAAAAGTAGCAGAAATTGCATTATTCATTGCATAATCATAGTAGTTGATTATGCTGATTTTAAAAGAGAAGTCAGAATTATCTAACTCATTCTCATCAACGTTGATTTGAGGATTAAAATTTGAAATCTCATTGATTGCAGAAATTGCTATTTTGTATTTTTCAAGGTTCTCCAGATTTGCTTTTATAGATGCTGCATCGTCTACTGTATCAACTTTAACAATCAAGTCATTTGTTCTTGAAAATCCTATGATATTTGATTTGCGATTTACGTTGAAAACTTCTTTTATTTTGTTTCTATGTGATTTTGCTATAGCATCTTCTTCAATATTCAAACTCAAGACTGAAGGTATAAAATCGAATTCATTATTTCGGTCTCCAAATAAATCAATCATTTCTGATAAAACATCTACAAACTCAGATGAGCGTGCAATTAATTCGTCTTCATCAAGCAGCCATCGAGGTTCAGTTTTACTGCCGCTACCTTCAGTTTTCCTTTCGTCAGAAACTCTTTTTTGAAATATTTTTATTGGTAATAACTTATCGTTTGCCATAACTATTTTGCATTTACGTGGTTCCTAACTTGACGAATTGAAACATCATAATAATTTGATATAGAATTCTGTGACACTCCATTATCATGTAAGAATCTCATTGTTGATTCCTGAGTCATATTATGATTTTGTTTATATCTATAAATTTCCACCAAAAAATCCTCGATAGATATTTGTTCATTTTTCTTTATAATCGACTTAGAAATAGTATTGTTGATTATCTTTTTTACCTCGGAATTCGAAAGGGTTAACATATTCTCTGCAATAATTTGTTTTTTCTTTTTGTCTGAAATAATCTCTGTAGAAATATTTACAGTCAATTTATCAATCATAAAGTAGATTTCATCAATGCTTGGTTTTTCAATTTCAATAACCTGTTCAAATCGCCTCCAAATAGCATCATCTAATAACTCATGATGATTTGTAGCTGCAATAAGAATATTATTGGACAAGAATTGGTCAATATTTTGTAGTAAACTATTAATTATTCTTTTCAGCTCTCCCTGTTCATGCTGGTCTTTTCTGTCTTTTGCAATAGCATCAAACTCGTCAAGAAACAATATACAAGGTTTGCTATTAGCATATTCGAATAAACTTCGAATATTTTTTGAAGTGCTACCAAGCAGAGAAGAAATCAAAGAGTCAAATCGAGCAATGATTATTGGCAAATCCAATTTATTCGCAAGATACTTGGCGATAGATGTTTTTCCACATCCAGGAGGTCCGTATAATAATAGTGATGAATTGATTTCTAATCCTATTTCGTCAAACTTCGTTTTATGGTTAACAATGTCAATAAAATTAGCTAAAGAATCATTAACGGAATCAGATAAAACTAAATGGCTCACATCATTTTTTTCAGGTAGGATTATATCAGCAATACTTAATCTTGTTTCTGTATCTACTGGAGTGTTAAATAATTCATCCTTGTATACAGGAGTGCCGCCTGTTCCTCCTGCTAAAATTTTTGCAAGTCTGTCCGCAAATCTATTATCTCCATCTTCTCGTAGTTTTTTTACTAAATGATGTGCGTAACTATAAACCTTTTTCGAATCTTTTAACAATCCACCTTCTATTATTTTCGCTATCTCAGTATACATAATTCGAATTTATATTCATTTTCATGTAACAAAACTACAAAATAACGTAACAAAACACCAATATATCGTCACAATAATCCATCACATCGTAATTATTTTCCGATTACAATAGTAGAGTGTCTGAAATTCAAGACTGTAGGGTAAGTTGAAATTTGGCTCTTTTGCAAGCTGAAGAATCAGCCTGTATGTTGGAGCTTGTAAATATGCCAAATGTGCGCTGGCAATCAAGCGGGTGACCTTACAACTGGATTCCACCATCTCAATTGAGCTTGCGTAATCGGCGTAGCCAATTACAGCATGCAGAGAATATTGATTGCCGTTCACTGCTTCTCGGCACACATAAGTGGAGCAGTGGATTTGCGTGTGATTCTCTGTCCGAGTAGGGACGAGATAATGAGCGGAAAACCGCCGCTGGCATACCACTGAACCCACTGTTACATTTATAAAATGTTGTTAGTAACAGATTTTATTCCCCTCGCAATTTTTGTAATGTAAAATCTAAATCTGTAATATATTTCATTTCTCTAATGCTTTTATTGATAAATCCAGAACCCACCATTTTTTTTGCTTTATTATTCATGTAAATTTCTCTAGTAAATTCTGCTCTCGGTGTTACCTCAAGAAATAAAAAATGTCCAAACAAATAAATTTCATAAAAACCATAGTCGTTTATTGTTGAAAGATTGTTTTCGTCGAAAGCCAAAAAAGGTTTGTCTGAGTCTTCAGAGAGAAGATAAATACCATTATTGTCTGCAAAATACAATGGCAAATCGCCTTTATTATATCTAACAAATTTTCTTATTTTATCGAATCTGTCATCTAAACCAAGCTCCGTATTTCTATGATACTCTTGCAGAAAAACTTCATAAACACCTTTTTTAAATTGACGTGTGAAATCCTTTAAGAAACCATATTTTATCTCAAATCTTTTCTTTACTCTGAAGATACCTTTTGACTTATAATATTCAAAATAAATTGATTTTAATATTTGTTTGTTTCTTTTATTATTATCTGACACATCAGGTAATAAGTGTCTTGTCACGTTAAATATTTCTTTAAAGGCAAGTTCTACTGACATCAAATATTTAGTTGTTTTGTCTCTCATGCCAAAGTAACTGTTACATGAATCGCAAATATCAAAACCGATAAAATTCCCCCCAATCTGTTTAGAAATAGTATGAGGCTTATTGAAAAAACTAACCAAAGGCTTTTCATTCTGACACCAGATGCATTTTCCAATCTTCATGTATTCAGCTCTCATTTAGGCGATTTTTTTAACTTGTTGCACAACGGTTACTTGTCGAGTAGAAAAGGGGAATCTCACCCCAATCCTCTCACAGATCCGTGCTTGATAGTCTCCCATCACACAGCCTGCCCCGTTTTTTCGGGGGCTCCTATTATACAAATCAATGCTAATTTAACAATATTAATCTATAGCACAACTAGTTGGAATAACCAACTTGCCAATGGTAGAATAAATTTGGATACTGAACCCGCACCCGATCTAATCATTTACATGCTTTCGTTAAACTTGTTCGATAGCGTTTATACCGTTTACGTGCCCAGCGTACAATACGAATTCGCAGTAATCGGAAAACTTTCGAAAGTTCATAACCTCTGAATTTGCCATAGTAATTGATCCATCCCCGAATTATTGGATTCAGGCGTTGGGCAATCCCTACTACACTTTTGAAAGTCATCCTCTCAATTTTAAGTTCTCCAAGTTCGTCTGCTAATCGTTTACGTGAACTAATGCTAATGGCACAATCATACCCAAGAAATAAGTTTCCTGTTTTCTTGGATTTTGTGGTTCGTGGTTGAAACGAAAAACTAAGAAAGTCGAACTTGACTTCTTTATGTTTCCCTTGTCTGCGAAAATCTCTGCAATAAACAATCTTTGTCTTTGCAGGGTGCAATTCCAGACCACATACACCCATCCTTTCATGAACCAATTTCAGAATTCGTTCTGCGTGTTGTTTGCTTTTGCAGTGAAGAATTGCATCGTCGGCATATCTTGCAAAACTCACTGTTGAGTCGGTTAACTCTAACCATTTATCGAAGGCATAATGTAGAAACAAGTTTGCAAGTAATGGACTAATTACCCCTCCTTGTGGTGTTCCTTTTCCTTCTTTGATGATTAGATTCCCCGACTTTGTAAGCACTGGGGTTTCAAGCCATCGTTTTACGTAAAGTCGCACCCAGTTTTCGGGTATATGCTTCTCTACGGCAAGCATCAGTTTGTTGTGATCAATGTTATCATCCGCCAGCTGGCGGATAATGTCCAGGTCAATAACCCAGTCATACTTCCAACAGTTTAACCGGACAGATTCTAATGCCTGATGGGCACTCTTATTCGGTCGATAACCATACGAATTTGGACTGAATATTTTCTCTAAACGTGGTTCTATGTAATCTTTGATCACCATTTGCCCAACCCTGTCGCTGATTGTTGGGATGCCAAGTTTACGGATACCTCCGTCTTTCTTGGATATCTCAACTTCTTTGACTGGTGGTGGAAAATAACTTCCTGATGCCATACGATTCCAAAGTTTGTACAAGTGTTTCGAACGATTGGCATCATATTCGACCATGTCGATCTCATCAACTCCTGCACTACCATTGTTGGCTTTCACCTTCTTATAAGCCTCCCAAACCATTGAGCGGCTTATCGGTATTGATTTTGTCTCATTCCATAAATTCATCCTCAAATTATTTTGAGTTGTTAAATGTTATGATACGGTATAACCTGATCCCTTCGCTCCCCTTCCATTACAGTTGGATCATCACTACTACGAATCAGTCCGCCCCTAAATAACACATCGGTATTCTGCCTCTAGGTTGATCCTATTGTGCATTTCCCTTTACATTGATATTCAGGTTCCCGAGTTCCGTAACTAAGCCCAAATAAAGTTCTTGCCGCCTAAATAATCCCGATGGACATCGGGACCGTGCGGACAAAAGAACAGGTGTCCTCCGCACTTATCACTGCATACTTACCTCTACAGCTTTTGACAGAATGTGGCACTTTCTCTGCCTGTCCCTCTGCAAGCGGGAACACTTCACTGGCGGTTTACTTTCGTTCAACTCCTTTATTCATACCTAATCATACTCGTGGCATGACCTTTCCTAAACGCTCAGCACCATGGCTCTTTACCACAGCACCTTTAGGCGGTTTGAAGCCCCCTCCTGAATAGACGACTCCGGTGGGTCAACCCTATAAGTGGTTTCCACCATCTCAATTACAGCATGCAATGGTTTTATTGCCGACCATTGCTTCTCGGCACAC
>JAQIDF010000261.1 GCA_027858145.1 Prolixibacteraceae bacterium
TTCAGCGATTTTTTACCATGTATTCATTTTAGTAAAACTTTATTTAAACCTAAAATCGAGTTTAAAATTATAAAGCCAGGGGACTTTAGGATTTATGCCTTCCGCCGTCAATTTTTGCGGTAATCCCTGGTAATTATTTTGAAGTTTTAATTCTTTAGGAGCATTGTAGCAGGTTACGATTATTGTATCATCTTTCACTCTTATATCTCCATCCATTTTTGTGAATACAGCATCTGCAAGATGGGTTGAATTCCATCGGTTATAAGGGTGGGGCAATTTTTTTCTAAGTTCATAGGTTGCTGCTTGTGCCAATAAAGCCAAAGACATTTTACCATACCTAATGTTTAGGTTAAACGTTGATGCCCTGTCAAAACCCATGGCACCATCGAAATTAAAAAAGTCTTCTATCGACCACCTTTCCATGTACTTTTCACCTAGCAGCACTGTTGCTGGTTTGTTTGATAGGGTCAGGAATGATTTGTAAACGTAATCCCTCACTGTTTCACCTTCCCGCTGGCAGATGAGTCGGTATTTTTCTTTATGTCCTACAAAATTAAATATGGTTTCTGCTGTCGAGTAACCAGCCCATTTTCTCTGGTAAGTGAGCGACCGTTCAATGTTTCTGGTTCTTTCTGATGATATGGCAGGGACAAGAAATTCAAAATCAGTATCTTGATCAATCCTTTGGAATAATTGTTCGGTAAAGTGCTCTTTGTCGGCCAGTATCAAGGCGTTCTGGTTTACTGTCTTCACCATGTTCAATAGTTCTATTGTTGCCTTGGTTGTATTGGCACCAGGGGAACCAATGCCACATCCTATGGGTTGTCCTGTATGGGTATCCAGGGCAAAAAAGGTTTGTAACATTTTTCGAGAAGGTTCCGTTGGCTGCTTTTTCTTTTTTGGCATAACCCTTTTAGAGGTAGACACAATGCGGTGAGGGTCAATAGCTATTGTTTTACCACTATAGTGACCGTTGTTCGAGCGGATGGCAACTGTTGTTTGTTGCAAAGACTGGGCTTGCTCCAAGGTGTGTTTGTCAAGTAATTCATGCACTTGCATATCGGTAGCTAAAAACCCAAGCCCGTTGAGCAGTTCAAATCCCTGATGGGAAATATAATTGCTCTTTCTTACACGATTTTTGCATATTGCCGCTTCGTTGACAATCTGCATGGCTATACGAGGCTCTATATCTGCATCGCCACATCCGGTGTAGCCTTTGATCAAATCCCAACTTCCCAGGCGTAAGTGCTCGGCAACCAGAAACCCACTAATGTCCCGCTTATTTTTTTTGAAAGGCTTTCCCTAAAATATCGCTCTGATACTTGGTTGTTGAGCCTGATTGTTGTTGTGTCTCGTTTAGTTGTTTGGATATCAATGCTTTGCCTTTCTTTTTCCTTTTTTGGGTTCAGAACATGCGTTTTTTTTGGAGCCCGTATTCCGTAATAGTCCTCTCAACACTACGGGTACTGACCTTGTGGCCAATCTGGTTTAGTTTTTGGGAGATCACTTCCGCACTCGAAAAAGGGTCTAAAAACCGAAGCCGTATAATCTGGTTTACGACTTCTTTGGTTCTTACAGGCTGTTTTTCCGAACCGGATTTTTTATCAATTAATGCCTGGGATCCACCCTGCTGATAAGCCTTTAACAATTGATAATACCTTTGTTCTGTGTACCCATACTTATGTAGGGCAGATTGCACCCCAATGGTGGAGTGCCCTTCGATCAGCATCGCCAATTTCTTGGCCAAACTATCGTTTTCATCGATAATGAAATCGTTTTCTTTTAGGCCTTTGATTATTATTTTCATCGTATTGCTGGTTTGATTAATGAAAATATACTAAATTTGAATATGGCGGTAAATATACATACAAACTTACAATAAATTAAACTGTAGTTAGAATTACTTTCCAACATATCATTGTTTAAAAGGGTTGATAAAATACAACAAGAAAAATAGATAAAATCGATCCCGCCATTTATTAATTTAGTAACATTTAAACCTTAACAAGATCAATACTAACGATTATCATTAAAACCTAAGCTATAGTAAGCGACGGGCTAATGACAACAAACAATAAATATTAATTCAACAAGTCAATACTAAAACGAATTATGCCTTAAAAATCGCTGAA
>JAQIDF010000267.1 GCA_027858145.1 Prolixibacteraceae bacterium
AACCCCGATTTTAGGATTGAGAAAAGCTTTGGCTTGAAAATTTGAGCCATGTATAAAAAGTTTTAAAAATAACTATAGTGCAGGCGCAACAGGAATGTTCCGGTTGTGGAGCTGTAAAAACGGAGTGCAAAAATAATCCTAAAAAAAGTGTTTTGCAACATAAAAATTGAAATATTACAAATAAAATGTCTCAACCATCTTCTGAAAAGCTTCGGTGTAAACATGCCGGGTTTCGGTTTCAATGGTTAATTCATTCTCGGTTTTTAATGTTGCTTCTAATGCAAAGGCTATTAAAACTCTTTTTACTGGTTTAACAGGGTTGGGTTTCACTCGGGTGATTTTTGCAGGAAAAAGCTTTGCAGATGCAGCTTCAGCGCGAAATTTCTCTTCACTTTCTGAAGGCAGAACCACAATAAATCGACCTTCGGTTGTCAGTAACTTTGAAGCTGCTCCGATGAGATCTTTGAATGTAAGTTGGGAGGTATGGCGGGCAATGTTTTTCGATTTTTTTGGTGATTGTAAGCATTGATTGAAAAACGGCGGATTGCACACGATAAGGTCAAATTTTCCGGGTGTAGCTACAGCAAAATCTTGTGCGCTAATGTGATGTAATTGAAGTCGTTCTTTCCAGGGTGAGTTGATAAAATTTGCAGAGGCATCGTTCACAGCACCTTCTTCTATTTCGATGGCATCAATTTGGGCTGTTCTATTACGTTGGGCCAGCATTAACGCAATAACACCTGTTCCGGTACCAATATCGAGGATTCTTGAAGCCCGGGCTACATCGGCCCAGGCTCCAAGCATTACCCCGTCGGTGCCAACACGCATAGCTGCATGGTTTTGCACCACTTTAAATTGTTTAAACTGAAAATAATTGTTGTGTGGCAATCTTTTACTTTAGTTTTGCAAATACACTCTTCATGCTAACTGCTTCAGCCATTATTCCATGTAGTTTAGAAATCTCAATACGATCCTGTTTCATGGTATCGCGATAACGGATTGTAACGGTATTGTCTTCCATGGTTTGATGGTCGATGGTAACACAGAATGGTGTACCAATAGCATCCATACGGCGGTAGCGTTTTCCAATAGAGTCTTTCTCGTCGTACTGACAATTAAAATCGAATTTCAGGTCGTCGATAATCTCACGTGCTTTTTCCGGTAGTCCGTCTTTTTTAACCAATGGCAATACAGCAAGTTTTATAGGTGCCAGTACGGGTGGAAGTGTCAATACCACACGGGTATCTTTCTTCCCATTGGCATCTTCTATTTCTTCTTCGCAGTACGAAGCTGCCATCACCTGCAGGAACATGCGGTCGACACCAATTGATGTTTCAACAACATAGGGTACATACGACTTTCCTTCTTCGGGGTCGTAATATTGAATTTTTTTACCACTAAATTCCTGATGCTGGCTCAGGTCGAAATCGGTACGCGAGTGAATGCCTTCTACTTCTTTAAATCCAAACGGGAATTTATATTCAACATCAACTGCCGCGTTGGCATAGTGTGCCAGTTTTTCGTGCTCGTGAAAACGGTAATTCTCTTCACCAAATCCCAGCGCCTGGTGCCAACTCATACGGGTCGCTTTCCATTTTTCGAACCAATCGAGTTCGGTGCCCGGCTTTACAAAAAATTGCATTTCCATTTGTTCAAATTCGCGCATGCGGAAAATAAACTGGCGGGCAACAATCTCGTTACGGAAAGCTTTACCAATTTGGGCGATACCAAAAGGCAATTTCATACGGCCGGTTTTTTGCACGTTCATGTAGTTTACAAAAATACCCTGTGCCGTTTCCGGGCGAAGATATATTTTTTGAGCCCCTTCGGCTGTGCTTCCCATTTCGGTGGCAAACATCAGGTTGAACTGTCGTACATCCGTCCAGTTTTTTGTGCCTGAAACAGGGCAGGCAATTTCTTCATCAATGATTATTTGCTTGAGTTCTTCAAGGTTGTTATCATTTAAGGCATCAGAAAAACGCTTGTGTAAAGCGTTCCACTTTTCCTGATTTTTTAATACCCGTGGATTTGTTGTTTTGAATTGCTCTTCGTCAAACGAGTCACCAAAGCGTTTTTGCGCTTTCTTAACTTCTTTGTCAATTTTAGCTTCAATTTTAGCCAGTTGATCTTCAATCAACACATCGGCACGGTATCGCTTTTTTGAATCTTTATTGTCGATTAACGGGTCGTTAAAAGCATCAACGTGGCCTGAAGCTTTCCATGTAGTAGGATGCATAAAAATAGCCGAATCGATACCCACTACGTTCTCGTGAAGCATTACCATCGAATCCCACCAATATTTTTTTATGTTATTTTTCAGTCCAACACCATTTTGACCGTAGTCGTAAACAGCACCAAGACCATCATAAATTTCACTACTTTGAAAAACATACCCATATTCTTTACAATGGGCTACCAGTTTCTTAAAAACATCTTCAGCCATAACAGTTTGCTATAAATTTGAA
>JAQIDF010000289.1 GCA_027858145.1 Prolixibacteraceae bacterium
TTCAGCTACGAAACAGGCAGGGCAACATATTCGCCTGCTGATGGCTTTACCGGTGTGGTAATATTTGAATACTCGGTGTGCGACAATGATGCCATCAGCCATACTTGCGATGATGCAACCGTTACTGTAATTGTTCAATCGAGTTTCAGCGATTTAACGGCAAATAATGACCCATACACGACCTCCGAGAACCAGTCTATTTCACTAGAGAACCCCCACCCGACTGATAACGATGAAAACGTAGAAAGAAACATCGACTTCTTTAGCAGCTTCACACCCATAACCAATTCGCCAACTGAACATGGCAGTTATGATTTCGACGAGGATACAAGGGTTATCACTTATCATCCCAATGAAAATTATTTTGGTCTTGATTGGATACTTTACCAAATATGTGATGATGATGACAACTGCGACATTGCTGAAATCAACATCTGGGTTGAAGATGAAAACACACCGCCGGTTGCTGTTGACGATAAATTTGCCGTGAGCGAAAAAACGCGAAAAAGGCTTTATGTGCTGAACAACGATTACGACATTGACGGTGAACTTGACTGGAGCACACTCGATACCGTTGCCGGGCAAGGGCCGCGTAAAGGAACAATCGAGTTCGACCATAGCACCGGGACTATTCTTTACGAACCATCGATCAATGCCGATGTTGACGAATTCACTTACACGATTTCCGATAACAACGGCGCAAGCTCAACGGCAACCGTAAGGGTATTTGTTGACCTGGGCTCAACTATTTTACACGAACAAATAACCACAGAGGAAACACCCGATACTTTCGCGATTGCGCCATTGCTCGAATCATACAACCTCTTCTTTGATGTTGCTGAAATTACCGAGATAAACGCACCGGATAAAGGTAATTTGGAAATACTTTGGGAAGTAACAAACAACAACACGCAAATTATTTACATACCTAAGCCCGACAACATCGGATCCGATTTTTATAACCTCGAACTTTGTTCGGCCAATGGAGAAGAATGCGCTGACCTGAAAGTACAAGTTACTATACTCAATATTAACGATGCACCAGTGGCAGTTGCTGACACAACAACTTGGGAACCACGCAAAGATTCAACGGTGATATCATTCAACGACTTATTGAGAAACGACTATGATATCGACAGCGACTCATTATTCTTAACCGAACAGGTAATCGAAACCGGCGATTCACTAAACGTTACCTTCAATGCCGACAGCACCATAACCATTGCTGCCGATACCATTTTATGGTGCAACGCATGGTTTACCTACGAAATAAAAGACGATTCGCTGGCTGCTGATACAGGTATGGTTTATATCTACCCCGAACTTGAAGGAATGATTGCCATCGATGACTCAGGCCGTGTTGACGAAAACAGTGTAGAAAATATTATACCGGTACTCGATAACGATTCGGTAAAAGACAATCAGCGATGCACAATTGATACCGTTTATGTAACCGAGATTCCTCAACACGGAACTGCAGGTTATACAACCGGGAATAACATTTATTATTCGCCGGCAGCCGATTATTATTCGCCTGATTCGCTGGCTTACACCGATTCGCTTCAATACACGGTAATCGACATGTGGGGACAACACGCAACGGCCTGGGTTTACATTCATGTTACCCAGCGTAACACCCCACCTGTTGCCGAAAGTGACAACTTCAACGTTGAACGGATTGAAGAAATGCATATCCCGGTACTCGAAAACGACAAAGACCCCGACCCTGATGGTTACATTGATACGACAAAAACATACTTGCAAATTGATTCACAACCGGCATTCGGCTCAACTTACTTCGATTTCGACAATGGTGTATTCGTATATATTCCTGATATGCTTTCATGTTCAGACGATGAATTTACATATACGATTTTCGATAACGAAGGCGACTCGGCCAGTGCCGTTGTAAATATCATTATGCCGGATGAAGCATTATTATTTGCCAATACCGACACGGTTAAAACATGGCCGGGAGTTACGGTTGAATTCAATGTTTTGAAAAACGATTCAGGTTACTTCCTGCCGTATGTTGATGAATATACCACGCCATATAACGGGTCAGTATCACAAACCGGCGATTCTACATTTGTCTATTACCCGTCGCCCGATTTTGTTGATAAAGACAGCATGACTTACAAACTCATCTCACCTTGTGGAAATATGGCTGATGGCAAAGTTATCCTGATGGTTGAAGAGCTGCGCGTACCTGAAATAATATCGCCAAATAACGACACAAAAAACGATGTGCTTATCATCGATGGTATTCAACATTATCCAAACGCATGGCTCCGCATTTTCAACCGTGCAGGTCATGCTGTATTTGAAAAACGCGGATATAAAAACGACTGGAACGGATACTCAAATCGTGGTAGTTTTGGCAACAACAAACCGCTCCCAAGCGGTACTTATTACTATACATTAATTTATAACGAAGGAAAAAACAGACAAGCCGGATTTATTTACATATTCCGCTAATCTGAGAAATATAAATGAGAGGAATAAAATACATAACGTCCATTTGCACAGCGGTCATCATTATGCTGTTCATAGTAACTGGCACTAAAACAGGGCATGCTCAGCAAGACCCTGTTTACACCCAGTACATGAACAACCTGATGTCGGTGAACCCTGCCTACACTGGTGTACGCGGTGTGGGGAGTATTTCGGGTATTTTCCGCAAACAATGGCTGAACCTGGATGGGGCTCCAACAACATCATCGCTTACACTGAGCATGCCGCTCGACAGTTTGCATGTTGGTGGCGGAATGGATTTCCTGCACGATAATGTAGGACATTTCTCAACAACCGCTTTATTCCTCGATTACTCATACCGGATAAGGGCTACCCAAACAACACAAATCAGTTTCGGTTTAAAGGCAGGATTTAATTATATCCAGTCAAGGCTTACTGAGCTAGACCGCTATCATTATGACGATACATATATTATTGAATACGGAGATTTCACCCGCTTCCTGCCGAACTTTGGTGTAGGTATTTTTTGGTATGGCGAAGATTTCTATGCAGGTTTTGCTGTTCCACGGCTCCTGCAAAATGAATATACAAAAGACGAAGTTTCGGTTCAGGCAGCCAGCCGTGAGCAACGCCACTATTTTTTACACGGTGCTTATATGATGCAACTTTCGCCAACAACTGTATTTAAACCCGGACTGACCACCATGATTACTGCCGGAGCACCGGTAACTGCCGATTTCGATTTCAGCTTTTTATTTCTCGACCGTTTCTGGGTAGGCGCTATGTACCGCATTAGCGATGCCATAGGAGCTTACGCGCAAGTACAACTTAACCAAAACCTGAAAATCGGGTTTGCTTACGATTACACGCACACAAGGTTAAAAGAATTTAACGATGGCACATTTGAGATTATGCTCCGTTATGATTTTAAAACCAAAGGCACACAAGTATTTCCTCATTTAGGTTTTTAAGATTTT
>JAQIDF010000319.1 GCA_027858145.1 Prolixibacteraceae bacterium
ACAGAAGTAATACCTTCCGAAACCGGCGAATGGTGGTACAAAGCCAAAATCAGCCTTATCACTATTGATGAAGAAAAAGGAAAAGAAAAGAAAATCACCAACTACATACTGGTCATGGCCGACGATATAAACCATGCCCTGAAGCGTTTAGAGGAAGGCCTGTCGTACATGCTTGTTCCTTATGTGGTAATAGCTATTCAACTAAGCACCATTGCAGAGGTTTTCCCGTACGACGAAGAGCTTCAACCCAAAGAAGTTGCGCGCACTCCGGTTAGCGAAGCAACACCTGAGGCATCAACTGAAAACAACGAAGCTGAGAACGAAAACACCGATAACGACAGAAGTGACGATTATGATGAACTGGAAGATATTGAAGATAATACCGAAAACTAAGACTAACATCATGCTCATATAAAACAACGGGGAGCAAACATCGGTATCCGATTATTGCTCCCCGTTATTTTTTACGTTTTACTGCAGAAACTAACTCAGCCCCCAGTATTCATCATCATACATCCAGCTTTCAATTTCCATTTCACGCTCGGGTTCTTCATCAATAACCCTTGATGTTTCTTTTTCAATTCCCCAAAAATGATCATCAACCATCCATTTTTCAAGTACTAACTCTTCTGCCTGTTCAACAGACGGATTATTTACAATATTGGCATTAGCAGGACGAGTAAATGAGTTGGCCATCGTTACGGCAAAAAAGATTGCGATGCTTACGAATAATAAAGTATGTGTTTTCATGACGTATAGATTTAATGTATTAAATTCTACCGCTAAATTCCGGAAAAAACTTACGCCGCGCCATGCTAATTACCCCAACAGCCTCAAAAAACAGGTAAACGACTGAATTTGCAGGGTAAAATCATTTACTCATTAACAATTCTTGATAATTTGAACGACAACTCCAGGGCTACTCCAAATGAAAAACCTAACAGGGTGCTATTTTCAACTATAAAGAAATATCAATAGAAAATATCATTTCCCAAATGCATAACTTAGACCAATTAGGCTTCTTAATTTCATTTGATTTTCAAAATTAACCTCTGGAGCTAATTCAAACAAAAGTGAAAGTTTCTTAAAGTCTTGCAAAGGATAAACTGGATTGATGAGTTACCCTATTTCTTTAATAAATGAAACAATTAGCCATTTTTCGAACTACAAAAAATAATCCCGTAAGTGATGAAATATGGGTAGAAAAATCAACAGATGCGTCCTGTAGGGATGCGATAAAACAGCTCCACCAATTTATGCACCTACGGCGCAATGTTGAGCGCAATGGCAATTATCTTCTACCCACATTTTATGCCTAAAGGCACAAGGTGATGATAATAACATTAAGATGGAACTATATTTCGACTTCTCCTAACCATTCATAAGCCCCGATATCCGGTCTTTCGTCTTGCATGCGCGAATTACCCCTTATGTCAAATTGTAGCTTGTCAGAGTTTATAAAATCAATATTACCGCGGTTAATTACAACCGAACCTGAATCAGGTGCAAAATTGTAGTCCCAGCGTTTTACACTTCTATATTTTACCGTATCGTTAAACAAACAATCATTGAAAGATGACGGAAAATCATCAACGATATTTTTATTGGTCTTGATGACACAATTATTGAATTCGACATTATAACCGACATCTTCTTTCTTTATAAATGCCATTTCATTATCCAAATTTCCATCAACTATACAGTTGTAAAAATTGGCCGAATTCAGCGGGTTAAAATAAACTAATGAACCATCAACCAAAGCATTTGAAACAATCAGGCAAGGTATATCTTCCCTGCTTGCATTGTAATCCAACCCATAATAATTTGCAATTGTGCAGTGATAGAAGTTATAACTGCCCCCGGCAACCAAATAGGCATTATAGTAGCCAGAGTTTGTAATTTGGCAATTGGTAAGTTTTATATCTGAATTCATTGCATATAATCCTGCAATTGAACTATTATGAATAACTGTATTATGGAGCATGACACTACAATCTTCTTCAACATCCAAAACACCTGTCACCAATGCATTTGTGGCATTACGAATAATGCAATTATTAAAAGCACTCTGTTGCCCCGAAGGATAAATTCGCACACCGCCCCACTGTCCCGGGGCAAAATCGTACTCATATCCATCCCACACCTCATCCAGGCGGTCACCCCTGAGTAAAACCGGTTCTTGTATTGTTCCATCAACTTCAATGCTCCCAAAGACTTCAATTTTGGCATCTTTATGAAAATAAACAACCGTACCGGCTCTTATTCTCAATGATGCATTGGGGGCAATGAAAACCGAATCCATCACCCAATATGGTTTAGGAGAATCCCATATCATAGTTTCAGTTACAACCCTGGATTTAACAACATTAACATCCTGACCGTAAGCCATTAACTTTACATCTTGTGTTAAGCCATCCATCTCAAAAAGAATAGAATCCCTGATGAAAACCGGCAAATCTTCATTTTGCCGTTCAGGATTTGCCTGAACAAAAATATAGATACTATCACGCGGGGCAATCTCTACATTTTTATTCCAATTTGTAGCCACCCCGTCTATGTTCAAATTGAAATATGAATTGTCATTTGCCGTTTTAACATTTGAAACAATCACACCCCTCCCATCTTCATTTTTTACGGTTAATGCCAACGTTCTTGATCCTATACCGGTAAAAATTGTATCAAATGACAAAGTATCGGTTGAAAATTGAAGCTGTACAGATTGCTTTGTGAAGTTATTTTCATCGACGCAAGAATAAAAGAAAATTAAACAAATACACAATAAGGGGACAAAACGGTTCATTTTTATTTAACGTTATAAGTTGATTCGAAATACATTTAATACCAAAACAAACGCAATTCCCGGTATATTTCGTATAACATAAATGAAAAAACCATGTTTTTCTATATCACCACTTCACCGTGTATTTAAACGAAGGAATAATGGGCAAGCCACTTTGTTGCCAAAGGGTTATCCCTTTTGAGTGGTCATCCTTGTCAACCCAGTCGTAGTAGTAGTAAGCCGGGTTTTGGCGGTTGTAGAGGTTGAAAATATTGAAAGACCATGTTTTGTCCCGGCCGCGCTTGGTTTTGCCATGAATTTGGAAGCCAACATCCAAGCGGTGATAATTGCGGTACCGCGATTCGTTTTTCCCCTGAAAAAGCACGGCTGCTCCTTTCACTGCAAAAGGGGCGTGATAATCAGGAAATTCATCATTACGCCCCTGAAAACTCTCTATTGCCTGGTAAACCCCGGTGCGGAGCGTAAAAGGATAACCCGAACCAAAAGTCCACGATGCCGAAAGGCTGTATTTTTTGTTAAACCGGTGTGTTACTGCCAACGACAAGTCATGCCGGCGGTCATAAATAAAGGCATAACGTTTACCGTTGTTTTTATTTGAAAAATAGCGGTCGGTATTGGCCAGGGTATAACCAACCCACCCGGTTGTCTGTCCCGTATTCTTCCTGAAATAGAGTTCAACACCCTTCGACACCCCTTCACCGTTTATTTCAACTTTTTCCTGCCAATCTTTATCGCCCGACAAATAGTTTACCCCTTCTTTGTATTCCACCAGCCCGTTCATATCCTTACGGTAAGCCTCAACCGAAAATTCGTATTGCCCGTTAAGCAACGACTTTGAATATCCTGCACTTAATTGCACCGCCTCGGATGGCGGCACTTTCGCGGTAGCCGGCATCCACAGGTCGGTTGGTGTTCCTATATGTTGAAAGCTTAGCATGTGCAAAGCCTGCATATTTTCGACATACGAAAACTTCAATGCCCCTGTTTTTTGATTTCCCAAAACTGCAATAAAACGTGGTTCAAGCTTTGAATAATGCACCCCTTCTACAAAATAGTTACTGTAACGTGCCCCTGCATTCATTTTAAGAAAACTGAATGGCCGAAAAATATTTTCGACATACAAATAAGCATCTGTACTTTGCAGTTTTTTGCTACCATATGTATCATACGACACCTGCTTACCATCTATTGTTGATTCACTGGAAATAACATTCGGCTGAAAAAAGTGTTGTGTTACCCCAGCCCCATAAGCCAGTTCGTACCATTTATTTGCCCTGAATGTAAACTCCGACTTCAACGAAAAATCGTTCACATGCATTACATTTTCGTTGATAAACGATGAAGAATCTACATTCGCACTTTGTTTTATGCCATAATTGTAACGGGTATATCCGGCCACAAAATCAGCTATATGCTTGTCGCCCAGCTTTGAATTCAAACGAACGGTTGAAAGAATATTCCCCCACGATGTTTTAAACTTTCCGTCGTAACTTTTCATATCCCAGGGCTTTATACGAAAGCGCACCGCATCGTTGCCCGTATAAATACTCAAGAACAAGCGGTTATCGGCATTGATGGTATGGGCTATCTTTCCATACAAGTCGTAAAAGCTGTAACCAATAGACACAGCCTGGGTGCCAATATAAAACCCGGGCCTCATCAAAAGATCGAGATAAAACCTGCGGAAAGAAAACAGGTACGAGGTTGTATCTTTTTTTATGGGGCCTTCAAGTAAAATATCGGCCGATAGTAAGCCAATACCGAGCTTGCCCTTGTGCTCTTTTTTGTTCCCCTCGCGCATCCGCAGGTCAACCACCGACGATAAACGCCCGCCATAACGTGCCGGGAAAGTCCCTTTATACAATTTCATATTGCTGATAATATCGGGATGAAAAAGCGAAAGGAAGTTATAATAGTGGTTCACGTAATAAATAGGCGTACCATCGAGTAAGAACAAATTTTGGTCGGGACTGCCACCACGCACGTACAAACCACTGCGCCCTTCGGAACCACCCTGCACCCCCGGCATGAGCTGCATAACCTTCAGAAGGTCGGGCTCGCCAAGCATGGGCAGGGTTTTCAGCTCTTTCATCGGGAGGGACAGAACACCAGTTTCAATACGGTCTTCGATAATTCGCTGTCCCAATACATTAACCTCTTTTAGCGTAACACCCGGTGACAAAGAAAAATCGACACGAAGGTTTTCATCACCCCGGTTTCGTTTAATCACTTGTTTTTTATACCCGGTATAAGAAGCAACAATTTCAACATCGCCACCTGCCGGAATTTCAAACGAATAATGCCCGAAATAATCGGTAGCGGTGCCTGTTTTATGGCCGGGCGCCCAAATGGTGGCACCAATTAAAGGTTCATTGGTAAGACTGTCGGTCACAAAGCCCGAAACAACCACGTTTTGTGCTTTTAGCGGGACATATAAAAAAGAAACAATAACAAATAAAAGAAGAGGACGCATAAGTTAATCGGTATAATTGGTTTCGATAAGTTGGGAATGATAGCCGGCAAAAATTCCATAGCCGTTTTCGATATTTGAATACATGATGATCGGCTCCATGGGATCCCAGAAATCGGCATACAAAGCTTCGTCGTGCTTAAGGTAGGTTAAACGGTAGGTATAAAAAGCATAAGAGCCCTGGATAACCTCGACAACTTCCACTCCAGACTGATGACTACTCGACCAAATATTACTCACATAATAGATCATCTGAATGGGATAATCGCTTCCGTTAAATAAGTCATCAGAAAAAATGGCTTGCCATGAACCGTTTTGCCTTACAGCCGGATCGTTCGAATTTAGAAAACTGGAACTGCCATTTGATATGGAATCTAAAGCAGAACCTCCTTCGCTGTTAAAATCATACCATTTTACAAATTCATAATAATTATTTACCGAAGGTACATCATGTATCAAAAAGTTCAGCCCGTCGTAAAAATCACCGTCTTCATCAATCCATGCATCTTCCTCGTGACCAATAAATTCGACCTGGCCCACACTTAAAGGTATCGAGTCGGATGCCTGCACACTGCCGTAACCCGGCACTTCAACATGCAAAGTATATAATACCCCAGCCCGGGGATGTACATTCTCATCGCGATAATAACCATCACCAATATGCGGAAGCACTGCCACCGTATCATTTTCATTGATGATGCTTACTACGGCATCATCAATATTTGTAAATGCTGTATCGAGATACATTGACGCGGTAAGGCTCACATGAACACAAAAAGGTTTCGCGGGGGTAAAAAAACAATTTACCACGGGGGCATCTTCATAACTAAAGTCAAAACCTTCGGTACCCACCGGCTGTACACAAGCTGGTATGATTGCAATAAAGAGCAAGAGCCAGATATAAGATTTACTTTTCCCAACCATCGATATTGATTTTTATTCCTGCTGAATAGTTTTTGTGTTCATTAAAACCAACTTCACCAAATAAGAAAATATTGTTAAAAAGCTTAAAATCAAGTCCAAAAAAACCACCCCAACCATTAAAATGCCGTCTTATTGGCAAGTCAACATCATACGATACCTCATAACTCAATTTTTCAATAGTATAATATTGCCACAGATACGAGCATTTCACATAGGGTTTAAAACGTAAATCCTTAATATCGACAAACTCCAGAGGATATACAGATGCATTAACACCCCAGGAATACTGTGTCATAAATTCACTTCCATTCAGTCCTCCTTCCAAACCAACAGTGAATGCATTAATTGGACGGTATTCTACCCCTAATGAATAAATCCGATAAGAATTATGAAACGAGTTTTGATAAGAAACTGAACCGCGCCAGTGTGAAACATCAAGGGTTTGAGCAGGCACCTGAGCAATAACACAGATCAATGTAATTATTAATAACGCTTTTTTCATAATGCAATTTAATTAATTTGGGCAGTCAATGTTTTAACTGCCCAAAATACAATATACTATCTCATATCACAATGCATAGAAAGATTTACAGAATTTGGTAAATCATAGAAATCAATATTTTCTACAACAAAATCAACATCAACATCATAATATTCAACTCTTCTTGTTCCCCAAAAAGGTCGCTCTGATATTTTATGTCCACTTCCGTAAAATGTTGCTCTTTTATCTAATGTTTCAGATTTTTCATTTTCTCCTTTTCGTTCGTACTTAAATGTGTTTGCATGACAATAAACATCAACGCCTTCTTCTTCCCAATAGCTCCCCATATCTTCACATTTAAATTTAACTATTATAGTATTGATAAAAGAAAACCTCTGGAAACAAACTTTGGCCTTGAGATTTAGATAATCTGGTAATCCCCTCATTATTACCCACTCTTTATACTTTTCTTTATCTTGAGTGCAATATTTAGGATCAAACCACCCTTTAAGGTTTCCATATTCAAGCATATCGAAAAAACTATCATCCCAGTCAAGCTCTAATTCTTCTTCAATCTCTATACTTTTTGATTTAAAAGAATCACCTTCAAGGTTTGACACTTTAGTTATTTCGTCTACCAAATTTACACGAAATTTATACCCGGCAATAACTATCTCACATTCGGGATTCAATAAAGTTGCAATTAATGGATCTTCAATTTTTGAATATCCGTCTGGCTTATTTTCTGAACGCCTTAATGACATGAACCCTATTTCTTTTTCAACTTTATCAAAGTTATCATCTCCAACTTCATTTAAGTAATCGAGAAAGGAGTTAAATGTTTTCTCACTTTCAAAAACTAAAGTATTGTCATCAACTTCTAGAGAATACATACTATTGTTAAATATATCCCCTTTCGCTTCATCCTTAACAATAATTTCTTCTTCCGAACAGGAGTTAAAACTTATTAAAAGAATGACACTTACCAAATAAATTACATTTTTAAACATGATTTTAGTTAACTTTGCAAACAGGGAGTTGCACCTCCCTATTCAGATTAATAATTTGGATTTAAGGCAGCATGGTTTTCGGATTGTGTTGCCTTTTATTTTTGCCTTAAACTTTAAAAAAAGACAATACTCTCGACAACCCGAATTCTTCTCAGGTTATTTACATAGGCAACTGTTTTTATAAAGTGAATATCTTCTACAGAAAATTCGGCTGTGGTAGATTCCCGACAATGTAGTAAGTCTTGGGTCAAAATTTTTCATAGTGTTATAGTTTATTGGGCAATACAAGTATAATAATAATATTTAAATATAACAGGGTATATATATATATATATATGGCTACTTTTTGACGAAAGTATAAACTGGATTGATGAGTTGCCCTATTTCTTTAATAAATGAAACAATTAGCCATTTTTCGAACTACAAAAAATAATCCCGTAAGGCATATGTTTGTAATAACCTAATCCTAATTATTACAAAGTTTTACAGATTAAAATTGATTATAAACCAAGTTTCTCTAAATCGGAATTAACCGGACTTTAACATTAGTTTACTTCATCACTAATGTTTAATCCCGGTTCAAGCAATTCTGTTATCTTTGCACCTTCATTTTTGCAGAAGTATAAAATATGGTATCAGTAGAACAAGTAAAACTTAATTTTGGTGGATTTGACTTATTTAAAGGCTTTTCATTCAAGGTAAATGATCGAGATCGTATTGGCCTCACAGGCAAAAACGGGGCCGGTAAATCAACCCTCCTGAAAATGATAGCCGGGCTGCTACATCCAACCGAAGGCAATATTGTTGTGCCCAAAGATGCTGTTATTGGCTACTTGCCCCAAACAATGATATTAAACGACACCCAAACTGTTTACGAAGAAACCAAACAAGCATTCAGGGAATTACTGCAAATAGAGAAGAAGATTAACCAACTGAATGAAGAAATGGCTACCCGTACCGATTACGAAACGGACAGCTACCACGAACTCATTCAGAAAAGCACCGATCTCACCGATCATTTCAACATGATGGGCGGACATAACTACGAAGCCGATATTGAACAAACCTTAATCGGGTTGGGATTTAAGCGAATCGATTTCAGCCGCCAGACCAAAGAATTCAGCGGTGGATGGAGAATGCGTATCGAGTTGGCTAAGCTTCTTCTGCGAAAGCCCGATGTATTTTTGCTCGATGAGCCAACCAACCACCTCGACATTGAATCAATCCAATGGCTCGAAGATTTTCTGAAAAATTACAACGGCTCCATTATCCTGGTTTCGCACGACCGTGCTTTTCTTGATAATGTTACAAACCGTACGGTTGAAATTTCGCTTGGACGGATTTACGATTATAAAGCCAACTACTCGAAATATTTAGAATTACGAGCCGAACGCCGCGAACAACAAATCGCCGCTTATCGCAACCAACAGAAAATAATTCAGGAGACCGAAGATTTTATAAACCGTTTCCGCTATCAGGCTACCAAAGCCGTACAGGTGCAATCACGCATCAAGCAGCTCGAAAAAATGGAGCGCATTGAAATCGACGAGGAAGACAACAGCCGTTTAAACCTCCGGTTCCCTCCTCCACCACACTCGGGTAAAATTGTGGTTGAGGCAAAGGAGGTGAGCAAATCGTACGGCAGCCTGGAAGTATTAAAGAACATCGACTTATACATCGAAAAAGGCGAAAAAATTGCCTTTGTTGGTAAAAACGGCGAAGGAAAAACAACCCTGGCCCGTATCATTATGAACGAACTGGATTATTCCGGCAAAATGAAAATCGGACATAATGTAAAAATCGGCTATTTTGCCCAAAACCAGGCCGACTTACTCGATGACTCAAAAACAGTTTTCGAAACCATCGACGATGTTGCCGTGGGCGACGTACGCACAAAAATACGCGACATACTGGGCTCTTTCATGTTCTCGGGCGAAGAGGCTGACAAGAAAGTGAAAGTATTATCGGGTGGTGAACGCACGAGGCTTGCCATGGTTAAACTCATGCTCGAACCCGTGAACTTCCTGATAATGGACGAACCCACCAATCACCTCGACATGCGCTCGAAAGAAATACTCAAACAAGCGCTCAATGACTTCAACGGAACGGTACTACTCGTCTCTCACGACCGCGGATTTTTAGATGGCCTTGTAAACCTTGTTTATGAATTTCGCAATAAAAATATCATCCAACATCTTGGCGGTATTTACGATTTTATACGTGACCGTAAAATTGAATCACTTAAAGAATTAGAGAAAAAGCAAATAAACGCACCCTCAAAAAACAACAAAAAAGAAACAAACAACACCAGTGAGTTTTCGTTTGAAGAAAAAAAAGAAATAAGCAAAAACATCAAGAAAGCCGAAAAGCAAGTTGAAAAACTGGAACGCAAAATCAGTGAACTGGAAAATAAGGTTGCTGAAATGGATCAACAACTTGCCAATCCTGAAAAAGCCGATGAAGCTCTTTTTTCAGATTACGAGAAAATAAAACGCACTTTAGAACAAACCATGTACGAGTGGGAAATATCAATTGAGAAACTCGATGAGAGCCAAACTCAAAAAACATGGTAACTTTGCAGCAGCATAAAACACAACAATTATGAACGACAATAATTTCATATTCGGAATACGAACAGCTATAGAAGCCATACGTTCGGGAAAAACAATCGACAAACTATTAATCAAAAAAGGCCTGCAGGGTGAGCTTTACAAAGAGCTATTCGATTTGATTAAAGAATTCGACATTAACACCCAAACAGTTCCCGAGCAAAAGCTAAACCGGGTAACACGCAAAAACCACCAGGGCGTTATAACTTTTATTTCACCAGTGCCCTTTTACGATATTGAAGAAATTGTAACCTCAACATACGAAAAAGGAGAAACTCCTTTTATTCTGTACCTCGACCGCATAACTGACGTGCGTAATTTCGGGGCAATCGTGAGAAGTGCCGAATGTGCCGGGATTCATGCCATTGTGGTACCCGAAAAAGGTTCTGCCCAAATCAATGCCGATGCAGTAAAAACTTCGGCCGGGGCTTTGCACCATGTGCCGGTATGCAAAGTTAAAAGCGGCCATGAAACCCTTCACAGTCTGAAACAAAACGGCATTAAGTTAATTGCGGCAACCGAAAAAGCAGCCAATGCCCATACCACAGCCGATTATTCCGGCCCCTGTGCCATCATAATGGGATCAGAAGAAGATGGTATCTCTGATGAAATCCTCCGCATGGCAGATGATTTGGTTAAAATTCCTATTCTCGGAAAAATCGGTTCACTTAATGTATCAGTAGCCTCAGGTATAGTTTTGTATGAAGTGGTAAGACAAAGAAACGAAAAGTAAAAGGCAGGAATAATAACCTCAACGGTTCGTTATTATTTTTAAAGTTATTGACAATGAGTTGTTTGTGATTCGACGGCGTATTTGTTTAAAATGCTGATATTTAATTTATTACGAACAAAGTCTATTGTCTCATGTCTAAAATCTAACGATCTATTGTAACCTGCCTCACTATATCAATTCAGAATCCGGTTCCGTTATTGTGCAATCGGAATTTCACGCTTAAAGGTTTCTTCGAGTGAGATGAAAGTCTCGGTACTCGAAACACCGGGTATTTTTTGGATATTATCGTTTAATATCTTCTTTAAATCTTCGTTTGTACGCGCATATACCTTTGCAAAAATCGCGTATTGTCCGGTAGTATAATGGCACTCAACAACTTCAGGAATGCGCTCAAGGCTTGCAGCAACATCCTCGTAAATCCCGCCCTTTTCAAGAAATATTCCAATATAAGTACACGTATGAAAATCAACCATCTTTGGGTCGATATGATAACCTGACCCTACAATTACTTTCATTTCAATCATCCGGTTTACTCGCTGATGCACGGCAGCACGTGATATTCCACATTCAGCGGCAACATCTTTAAATGGCAAGCGGGCATTTTTGGTGATGATATCCAAAATTTTAAAATCGACATCATCAAGTTGGTGTTTTATTGACATTTCTACCTAATTTTTAAAAAAACAACATATTATTTAAACAAAAATAATTAAATCCCCCTTAATTTCAACATTCTGACATATCTGTTTTCATTTTTTTTGAGCAAATCCAACAATAACAAAATGACAAACACCACCAGCACTAACACTTCTGCCTTGTTTCGGAATTTTAAATAGTATTAAAACATAGCACCCATCACTACAAGCACCACCAAAACCCAGAACTCCATCAAAACACCATGCACTATGTAAAAAACAACAGCTCCCTTTTAATTTTAATGCATCAAAAAAACAAACACTTAAATAATACTTGTCTTTTATTTTGTGTAAATAAATGTCTTTTCGATATATTTGCACCAATTATTTTAATAATTTGATTTTAAAAACACAAGTAATGAAACGTAAAGGTAGCTGGTTCATAATATTGGGCCTAATTATTATTTTGGCAATACTGGGGATCATTTTCCCCGGAAGTGGAGAATTTACAGACGACCCCAATCTTAGTATGGGCGATACCGCATGGATGCTGACAGCAACAGCACTGGTTTTGCTCATGACACCCGGTTTAGGTTTCTTTTACGGTGGCATGACACACCCGAGGCACATCATTTCAACTATATTGCAAAGCTTTATAGCCATGGGCATTGTTAGTTTATTATGGATTATAGTTGGTTTTAGCCTGGCTTTTGGCGACAGCATCGGAGGCGAAGGTGCAGGTATAATTGGAAATCCGGCAACATTTTTCATGTTCCGTAATGTGCACGGCCATACCGATCCCGACCTGGCCCCCACAATACCATTGGCACTTTTTGCCATGTTCCAGCTCAAATTTGCAATTATCACTCCCGCACTTATAACAGGATCATTTGCCGGCAGGGTTCGCTTCAGGGCTTATATGTTATTTATTTGTCTTTTTACATTGCTTATTTACGCCCCGCTTGCACATATGACATGGCACCCCAACGGGCTATTTCGCAACTGGGGCGTTCTCGACTTTGCAGGCGGTACGGTTGTTCACATGTCTGCCGGTTTTGCCGCTCTTGCCGGAGCAATTTTCCTGGGAAAGCGAAAAGACTACAACAAACCCACACAACCAGCAAATATTCCATTTGTATTACTCGGTGCCGGCCTTTTATGGTTTGGATGGTTTGGCTTTAATGCCGGATCGGCACTAGGCGCAAATGCAACAGCAACACTGGCACTCCTCAACACAAATACTGCTTCAGCGGCAGCCATGCTGGCCTACATCTTTTTTGATGCCGCGAAAGGAAGAAAACCATCGGCCATGGGTGCCGCCATTGGTCTTGTCGTTGGATTGGTTGCCATTACACCGGCTGCGGGTTTTGTAAATGTAGGTTCCAGTATTTTTATAGGTGTTATTGCTTCAATAATCAGCAACATTGCCATAAATTATTTCGGCAACCGCTCTAATATTGACGACACACTTGATGTATTTCCGGCACACGGTGTTGGTGGAATAACCGGAATGATACTTACAGCCGTTTTTGCAAGTGGCGTTGGCCTAATCTACGGTGAGGTCAGAACATTCGCCTACCACATGCTCGCTCTTGCCATTACAACGGTATTTGCCCTTGGAGGGTCATTCCTGCTTTACTGGATAACAAATAAAATTATAGGTATGAGGGTAAGCCCGCAATCAGAGAAAATTGGTCTCGACCTGAGCCAGCACGAAGAAACTTATGGCTTTGAATACAAAGACAATATATAATTTATATGTGTATGCTACATCAGTTTTAACCAACTGGAAAATTTGAAGAAGAGGCCACCCAAAGTGGCTTCTTTTTTTATTTTACATATGCAACTTCTGATTTTTTGATTACTTTTAGGGTCATTGTCTAACTACTAATATTTAATCATGAAACATCTGTTATACACACTGGCTCTAACCGTTATATTTATCATTTCATCCTGTACTGATAAAGACCAAACACCTGTTGAAAAATTCGGACAACTAAAAATTGAAGGCACAAACATCACCGATCAAAAAAGTAAGGCTGTTCAAATTACCGGAATGTCGCTCTTCTGGAGCCAATGGATTGGCCAATATTATAATTACGATTGTATAAAATGGCTCCGGGACGACTGGAAGTGCATGGTAGTAAGAGCTGCCATTGCTGTTGACCATGGTGGCTATGCGGAAAACCCCGAAAGGGAAATGAGCCGTGCAAAAAAAGTCATCGATGCTGCCATCGACCTTGGGGTTTATGTTATTGTTGACTTCCATTCGCACCATGCCGAAGACTACCAGGATGAAGCAAAAACATTTTTTAGCGAATTGGCCAGTGAATACGGCGATTATCCCAATATCATTTACGAAATATACAATGAACCGCTAAACGTTTCATGGAACGATGTTCTTAAGCCTTATTCAGAAACCATTATTGCAGAAATCCGCAAACACGACCCCAATAATATTATTGTTTGTGGAACACCACGATGGTCACAACAGGTTGACGAAGCAGCATTAAACCCCATCGATGATGACAATGTGGCCTACACGCTTCACTTTTATGCCGGAACCCATGATGAAGAGCTCATGCAAGTCGCTAATAATGCCATAAAAAAGGGACTATGCATTTTTGTAACTGAATATGGAACAACGAATGCCAATGGCGGCGGACCGGTTTTTAAAGAAGAAACCAAAAAATGGTACAATTGGATGGACAAACACCAAATAAGCCATTGTAACTGGAGCATTGCCGATAAAAACGAATCGTCGGCAGCACTTGTTGAAGGTGCCAGTGCCAATGGAAGCTGGAAGGAAGATGAGATTAAAACTTCCGGAAAATTTGTACGTGAAGAATTACGAAAAAAACATTCAGCAATATTTAAGTAAAACTCACATATAATAACTTATTAGAAAACATCTGTATTATGATTATTTTCAAATCTTTTACTATTTTCACTTTTTTATTCTTCTTATTCGCATTTTCGTCGCAAGAAGAACTAAAAACCGGCAGTGAAGAAAAAACAAACTGGGGAGAATTATTATCGAATCCCGATGAATGGTACCAAAATAAAGAAGCTATTCGCATTGCTGACAATATCATTCTTTTTCAACGCGATTGTGGTGGATGGCCCAAAAACATCAATATGGCTCGTGAACTCACAGAAAACGAAAAGGAAATTGTTGAAAATAATAAAAGCAAAAGTGATGCAACAATTGACAACAGCTCAACCTATACACACCTAAGATACCTGGCAAAAGCATATCAGGCATCCGGGGAGAACAAATACCTTAAAAGCTTCAACAAAGGGTTTGACTACCTCATAGAAGCTCAATACACAAACGGCGGCTGGCCTCAGTTTTACCCCCTCAGGAAAGGATATTACACACACATTACGTTTAACGATGATGCCATGACCGGCGTTATGTACCTCCTTCACGATATTGTACAACAAAAACCCGCCTTTACATTTATTGATAAAGTGCGACTTGAACAGGCAACAATTTCCGAACAAAAAGGGCTGGATGTAATATTCAAAACACAAATTACACTCACCGGAAAAAAAACCGGTTGGTGTGCCCAATACAACGAAGAAACGCTTGACCCGGCCGATGCCCGTTCTTACGAGTTGGCCAGCATAAGTGGTAAAGAAACAGTAACGCTTATCTATTACCTGATGAGCCTCATCAATCCTGACGGAAAAGTAAAACAAGCGGTCGTTAACGCATGCCGATGGCTTGAAGATGCAAAAATCAAAGGCTATAAACTGGCATACATACCCGACAGCAATGCAGCTGAGGGTTACAACCGGGTATTGATAAAAGATAAAAACGGTCCTGACCTGTGGGCACGTTTTTATAATCTTGAAACAGGAAAACCTTTATATGTTGACCGCGGCGGAAAAGTATGCGAGAATTACAATGACATCTCCTACGAACGCCGCAACAACTACGCCTACATTGAACAATTTGCCCATAAGCTTTTAACCGAAGATTTCCCTGAGTGGAAAAGAAAACATGGGATAGAGTAAATCAGTAAAAACTTTTATAACTTCATTAATGTCAGAAAAGACAATACAATTTACTTAATGAGAAATAAAACAAAAAGGGCACCTTCTCAGATGCCCTTTTTTAACTTTAACATTATGAGAAACTAGTATGAAGCAACTTTTATAAGCTTTTGACCATCTTCGGCCTGAACTTTTATGATCCAAAGCCCTTTGTCAATACTAAAGTTCACATCCTCGTTTGTCTTTATCCTCCTCATCAGCTTTCCGTTAATATTGAAGATATCAATTCGGGCATCTGATTTCACATTCGAAACATACAGTTGCCCGTTGTAAGAATAAACTTTAACAGAAGCAAGCGACTCGAAGACACGCACATCAGCACCGTCATCATTGGCTATAAGCTCAGAAATTGGATCCCAGCCATCATTCCCTTTTGTAAAATTGTACGTAGTAATTTCGGTGCCGTCATTTAAAACCGGCTCATTCAATATTGTTGACCATGAAGCCCGTTCTGACATATTATCTTCCCCGGAGAGTTCAACAGTTCCATATTCGTACATCATCTCAGATTCACCTCCCAAAGTACTCAACCATCCAACAGGTGCAATAAGCGATTTTCCTTCAGAACCGCTATAGTCTGTAGTTTCAACTGTTGTATTATAAAATACAACTTCGCTTGTTGTTGGCTGCCAGGGACGGCCATAGTAACCGGGTTTCGAACGATATTGCGATGCCGTTTCAACTCCGGGTTCCGCTGATGTCACTATACATTCGTACATCAAATAACCTCGGTCACCTTCTTGTTGTGCTGCAGTTATGTACGACCGATCATCGCTATCATCGCTGGTATTCATTGCCAGGTCGGTTTTATAAAATACGGCTGTCATACCTCCAAACAAATAATCAGTACCTCCCATCACAGAACCTTTATAAACAACCACACGGCAGTTATATCCTCCAAAAAATGTATCCTGATGTCCAACAGCACGACAATTCATCAGTACTACTTTATCAGTATTATTGGTCACAGCTATGGCAGCAGCCCTTTCTACAAAGCTCTTATTCTGAACACTGGTATTGCCATAATCTACAGGACGCTCTCCTCTACTTCCCGACGCCCACATAACGACAATATCTTCACTTTCTTTCTTTGAAATATATTGATTAAATGAATTTTCAAAGATAATATGCTCGGCTCTGAAACCATCGGCACTAACTACTACTGTTGCATTCCAGAAAGAGCCATTCGTTGTTCCTGCTCCCACGTTCTCATACGATATGTAGCCATTTTCTTCATTTACCCGTAATACCTCAGCATCCCAACGCTGGTTGTCTTCCATACTGTAGTAATGATATCCATGCCCGTAATAAGATGTAATACGAACAGCTCCGTCTGCTATATCAACACCTTCGTTTTGAAGAGCAATGCCTGGACTCAGCGCTGCATTTTTAAATGTCACGTTCGGAACATCAACATCAATCATCTCTTCGTAGTTACCCGGATCGATTGCAATTGTTACACGTTCATCATTTTCACGTACCATTTCACGCACCACTTCGAGAGCGTCATTAATGGTCTGGTAATCTTTATCTTCTCCAACCTCAAGAACCTCTTGAAATTCTACCGCTTCAGCCACCAAAATATCTGTAATATAAGTTGTACCTGCTTCCGAACCTATTGTTATCGTCACGTAGCCATCCTCACTTTCCGGATAATTATATTCGGCATACTCAAACGTACTGGTACTTCCGCTCGTGGTTGTATAAGACTCACCCCCCTCGATAGAAAAATCAGCCGAATAATAATATGTTATTCTTACTTTGTCGCCTGCACTCACAGGAACCTTTATAACATCGCCTTCTTTTCCGGATATATGTCCTTTGTTAACTTCATTTTTAATCTGACCACTAAAGATCATTCCGTTATAAGCAACTGTACCACTTTCAATATCTTTATCGTCGAAAGACCAATGTTTTATAGGTTTAAATGTCAACATTTTAGATACTTCAGAACCATTTATCTTAAGATTCGATGTAAGTCCAAGCTTTACAGGATAATCATCCAAACCGAAATAGTCAATTGAATACACACCATCCCGTAAGGCTATATTATCAATATACTCAAAACGGTAAGTATAACCTTCATCATTCAAATTGATAAATTCAAGACCCAACTTTTCTTTTTGATCAGCAGTTAAGTCCTCGCTATCGATTACGACTTTATAAACCGGCTTGGTTTCAAATACAATGTCAATCGTTGTATCAGCATTTCCAATGGCAATAACATTTTCAGGCAAATAAAAATCATTCACCCCTTGTGCTGAAATGATGTATTCACAATCAGGCTCTAATTCTACCGAATAAGCAGATGTTTCATAATCAACTACCGGCTCTGGTATAAATATTTTACCGGCCGATTCATCCGGTCTGAAGCTTAACGATAAGTTCTCAATTTCATCACCTAATCCGGCAACTAAACCTGTTAAGGTATAAAGCTCAACTTTCACAATGTTGACATCATGATTTACTGTCTCCTCTGTCACCTCAGTTGTTTTCTCATTACTGATGATATAGCCATTCGCATTATAAATACTCAACTCGTATGAATATCCTGCAGGTATCGTAACACGATATGACTGTCCATCCATCTCAGCCTTCCAAACTTTCCCGGCTTCATTTGTAAACTGAATAGCGTAACCTTCAGGGATATCCTCAGCCGCACTAACATCAACATTACCGGTTAACTCGACATAATCAGCATCTTTTCTGTAAATTCGATAGTAACTGGGTTTATCCTGATCGTCAAAAATATGATAAGTACCTTCGTATTCTGCTACAAAAGTAAATTCCGCGAGCTCTGCCGGAACCTCTGCCACATCGGTCTGAGCATCGGGATCTCCAACATATTGAAAATTTATACGACCACTCCCCCTTTGCGAAAGCGCTACAATGGTAACTTCATCATCTTCGCTTAACGTAAGGCTCAAATAACGACCGGTATTAGCTCCCGAGTTTACATATAACCTGCCGGTATAACCTTCATCTCCTGAAATATTCTCATCATACCGGGTCAGGTTCGTGTTTAGTGTACGAAGGCGATCATTTCCGCCACCAACCCAGCTCAATACACCTGCCGAGAAGTCAGGTAAGGTATGTCCACTTGTTCCTCCTTCGATTGATGTATCGTACCATGAATTGATTATTTCTTCATTCAGTTTGTTGTTGTACTTCGATTCATTGAGTTGTTCTGCACCAAAGTCCCAAACATCAATTTTACCATTCCCGCTAACAATTTCAGCTGCATTTTCGATTGTCACACCATGGATATACACCTCAGCTGCAGGATATTCTTCACTAATAAGAGTAGCCGTGATGACCCCGGCATCACCGGCATAAGTAAAACTATTAGTTCCACAAGCTCCTGTTCCTATGTTATGAGCATCGGTTTGCCCGGGTACAACTCCTTCGGCATCAGTAAACTGAAAAATGGCATCGTCGGCACTACCATACTGGCATGTTCCAAATGTAATGGTCGCATTTCCGGCCACAACGAAGTCAATTGAATTCCCCGAAAACATCACCGCACCATGGGATGAGTCATGATAACCAAATTGCAGTGATTCTTCATCTGAATTACTATTCATTGTCAAAATACCGTCATCAGCTACAAATATACTGTATCTCATTGACTTATAACCCGTTTGCGGCAATGTGCTTCCATCGGCAAAATTATAAGTATATGTTTTACCGGCTTCAGATTTCACCTCTACACTATTATCTTTTATCAAAAAAGTATAACTTTTTGGATCCGAGTTTTCATCGGCAAATTTCACATATAGTGTATCACCGCTAATTTCAACACTAGCTACATCCCCTGATAATTCAGGTGTAAAACTACTCAAAGCATTACCTGCCAGGTCGATTCGCAACGAAGCCATTTCGGTGGTAGAACTTACAACTACTCCATCGCTAACCTCCACAACAGGCGACTCTGATAATGATTCACCAGTGGTATAATTAATTTCAGTTCCATTTATAGTAATCGATCCCGATTTTTGCACCCAGGAATCAAGCCCTATCTCATAAGTTACAGGAACAACCTCAATCATGGCAACATAATTTGTGCCATCAAAAGTTAATACAACTTCTCCGGCTGCTCCCACATAGATAAAATCTACCGTAGATCCATCATTTTTATAACATTCACTGGTTTGCAGCGACTGAGTATCAACATCAAAAGCACCTGCATCGCTTGACAACGTAACTGTACCATTTGAATACTGGCATCCCGCAACTTTTATTTTTGAATTGCCGGCAACTTTTAGAGCAACTACATTCCCCGATTTCAATATTGAACCATGATCGGGGCCATTATAACCATAAGCATTATTGGGATCGCAATCAATTTTAAACAAGCCCTCTTCTATTGTATAATTGCCGTTTAAATCAGTTGAGTTCGGTATAATACTACCGTCTCTTAAATCAAAGTAATAAATAATATTCTCGACGGCAACTACAGTATCTGCTCCATTTTGAGGAGGAATAACCTCAATTTGCGGCAGGTAAACATCACTGCCATCTCCTGTTGCTTTAAAGGTTACCGTTGCTGCCTCTCCATCATAAACAAAACCGTACGTATCAGCCAGGTCATTCTCAACTGCCGTGTTTTGAGTCCCAAGGTCACCTTCTTCGGCTACGGTACCAGCCATATTAAGAGAAGAATATTCAGAGCCTAAAAACATAAAAGTACTTTTCCCGTCAACAGCAATATCAATTTCACTGTTATTTATCATGTTCAATCCATAGCTTGAGCTATGATAACTATACGTTCCTGACAGAGTCAAAAGCCCATCGTCGCTTTGACCGTTTTCAATTATTACACCATCCGTAAAGTCATAAGTTACAACACCGGATGTCTGCCCAGTTGCCATTAAAGAACACAGAGCCATAAGACAAATTAATGTGTGAGTTTTTTTTATCATAATCTTATTAGTTAAGTTTTAGAAGTGTGAATTTAAGTATGAAGCAATTAATAACACTTGAAGTTTTTACCGAATAAATTGGAATAATTACCGCAACCGGAAAAAACAATAAAATAGATGCTATTTTGGGATGATTTAACCCCCTGAACAGGTAACTTTGTATGTATATTTGCTTTAACCGACTGAATGACAACGGATGCATTTCAAAATTAAACACATCATTTTTATTTCTCTTTTTGTCTTTATGACAGAGAGAATAAATGCTGAATACAACTGCATTTTTGAACATCTATCAACGGAAGACGGATTATCGCACAGCAGAGTTTCGGGCATGTTAAAAGACAGCAAAGGTTTCATGTGGTTTGCTACCTGGGACGGAATAAACCGATACGACGGGCACACATTCAAAACTTTTAAACCGGGGAATGACATAGCGTCAATGCCCGCTTCAAGCCGTATAAAAACAATGAAAGAAGATGCGCTCGGAAATATATGGGTAATTACATACGATTCGAAAGCTTACAGGTTAAACCGGAAATCCGAAGTCTTTGAATCAGTTCCTAAATCAATAAATGATTCAACGAGTTTCACAATTGAAAACATCATACCACTTTCGTCGGGCAACGTATGGCTGACAACCGACAACCACGGAGCCTTACAGGTTATCTCCGACACTCTCACCAATACGTTCAGAACAATTCATCATAACACAAAAAGCAATATAAAACTACTGTCAAATAATGTATCATCAGTCACCCGTGATCACGAAGCAACAATATGGATAAATACCAGCAAGGGAATGGTTGTAATCCCGAACAAGAAGAACAGTACTGCTCCCCAAAAAGAAGTATTAAAGCAAATAAATCAATATAGCATTACCAAGCTTTTCCAAACATCATCCTTCCTTTATTTTGGAACAAAAAGCGGCAAACTGTTGGCATTAAATATGAATAGTAATAAAATTGAAATCATTAAACTTTCGAATCAAGCACCCGTTTCAACAATAACCAGCAACAATAGCGGAACAATTATCATAGGCACAAGCGGAAAAGGTGTTTTCCTGTACGATGAATATACAAAGCAATTATCAACCCATTACAATTATCCCGACATTCATAATGTTTTAACAATTTATTCCGACTCGAAAGGATTACTATGGATTGAATCATCGAATCCCGGCATAACAAAGATCAACCCTCAAACAGGGCAATATAAACACTTCGAACAGGAGCTGGTTGTAAATCAGGATGTAAGAAACGGTGCACAATGTGGTATCATGGAAGACAAATCGAAAACCGTATGGCTTACACTCAAAGGGGGCGGTTTTGGATATTACAATAATGAGACCGACAACGTTGAATATTTCTTTAACAATACCACTGACCCGGAAAGAAAACTGTCGAACTTCGTAAATTGTTTCTATGTTGATCCGTCGGGTGTTTTATGGATGAGCACATATTTTAAAGGAATTGAAAAAATCACCTTCATCGACGAAAAGTTTGAGTTGTTTCAGCCGGTTCAGGGGGCTGAAAGAGGCGTGAAAAACGAGGTAAGATCAGTCATGGAAGATTCTGAAGGTTTGTTATGGGTAGCAACAAAAAATCAAGAACTATTTATTCTGAATCAAGAAAATCAAATCCTGAAAGAGATTGATTCATTCAACGATAAACCTATCGGCAGGATTTATGCCATGCTCGAAGATTCCAGAGGAAATATATTTTTGGGCAGCAAGGGCAACGGCTTATTTATGCTTACCCGGAGAGACAAATTTCGTTTTGATGCAAAACACTACCAGCACAATGACAGCGATTTACACTCCCTATCAAACAACAATATTTACACAATTTTTGAAGACCGGCAAAAAAGAATCTGGATTGGAACATACGGAGGAGGCATCAATCTGTTTCACAAAGAATTATTTTTAAACCAAAACAATTCTATCAATAATTACCCGGGAAATAAAGGCCAAAAGGTACGCCACATAACAGAAGATAAAAACGGCAACATTTGGATAGGTACAACCGATGGAATTATAATTCTGCCAGCACATAAACAAACAACTCCGGATGATTTTGAATTTAACCTTTACAATAACGAAAAAGACAACATTGAAGGACTTCGGGGTAATGATATTTTCTGGATTTATAACGATAAGGATAACAACATTTGGGTAGCCTCACTTGGCGGCGGACTGGCAAAACTTTCCACTAAATCCTCCAGTTTTCAAAAACTCATTTTTTCATCGTTCACTAAAAAAGATGGTTTACCCAGCGATGTCATTTTCACCATCACACCTGGTTCCAACAACAATCTTTGGATGGCTACAGAAAATGGCATTTCGAGATATAACCACCAACGAAATACCTTCAGAAACTTTAATCAATACGATGGAATTATAAACTCGGGTTTCTCAGAGGCCTCTGTTACCAAAAGAAACGACGGAAATATTTGCATGGGGGCAAACAACGGAATTTACTGTTTCGACCCATCAGACTTTATTAACGACCAGAAAAAAATGGATATTTTTTTCACGAACTTCAATTTATTTGGAAAAGAAGTAAAACCCGGCACCAAATCACCACTTAGCAAATCAATTACTGAAACAAATAATATAAAACTTGAAAGCCATCAAAACGTATTCAGTATAACCTGGACAGCTTTAAACTTCAGGATGCAGAATAAAACACAATATGCTTACATGCTAGAAGGTTATGACGAACACTGGCGTTTTGCAGGCGTACAAAACCAAGCTTATTTCAACAAAATACCTCATGGCAATTATATTTTTAAAGTAAAACTCTCAGACCCTGAGATTAGTAGTATAAATCAACCTAAAACATTGAGAATTGAGATACTCCCTCCTTTCTGGAAAACAACATGGGCATATATTATTTACACAATTATTGCCATCGCCCTTGTTGAGGCTGCCAGGCGCATAATCATCACAATGATAAAGCTTCGGAATAAAGTAATTATTGAAAGAGAAATAACGAATGAAAAACTGAACTTTTTCACTAATATTTCGCATGAGTTACGCACCCCGCTCACGCTAATCCTTAATCCGGCCAAAGAAATTAGAAACAATGAAAACCTTAGTAAAAAAGGAAAAGTGTATTCTGAACTTATTGAACAAAATGCGCAAAGGCTATTGAGAACTGTTAATCATTTGCTCGATTACAGAAAAATACAAAGCAACAAAATGTCATTCACACTAAAAGAAACAGATATTGTACGCATCACTAAAAACGCCTGTCAAAACTTTGCAGAAACGGCCCGAGAAAAAAATATTCAATTTGACGTAAAAACTCCCGACAAGCCGGTAAATGCTCATGTTGATGAAGAAAAAATTGATAGTGTTATTTTCAATCTTCTTTCAAATGCATTTAAATTCACCCCAAATAGTGGAATCATTACTGTTACCATAGAGCGAAACAACACCCCGGATAGTATCGATATCGTTGTATCTGATACCGGTTTTGGAATAACAAAAGAGCAAGAAAAGGATTTATTTAAATTATACTCGAGCAACAACCATAATAAAAGCAATATTGCAGGTACCGGAATCGGACTGTCTCTCTCGAAAGAACTCATGCAAATTCAAAATGGCAATTTACTTTACCGTTCGACACCTGGCGGTGGCGCTACATTCATTATACACATAAACAATGAGCAACAAAAAAATAACACTATACATAAAACTGAAACAGCAACATACTTTAATCCTAAAACACAAGTAGAAACTACCCCTGATCTGCACAGCAAATCCAAAACAGAACGAGCTAAAATTTTAATTGTAGAAGACAATAACGACCTCCGGCACTTACTGACTACCCGGCTAAAGGATGAATTTAATACCTATGAAGCTCAAAACGGCGAAGCCGGACTAACCTTGGCCGGAAAAATACAACCCGACATTATTCTATCCGACGTAATGATGCCTGAAATGGATGGTATACAGATGCTCGATAATCTCAAAAACAACTTTGAAACCAGTCATATACCCGTAATTCTACTTACTGCTAAATCATCCGTTGAAAGTAAAGTAAAAGGACTAAAATACGGAGCAGATGCTTACATTACCAAACCTTTCCACACCGACCAACTTATAGCACAAATTGAAAATTTATTGCATCAGAGAATTTTACTCAGGAAGAAATTTTCAGAAGGAACAACTACATTAAATACAATAAAAAATGACAAGCTTATTACGGATAGCGATGCCGAATTTATCAAAAAGGTTATCGGTATCATTAAACAAAACCTGACAAATACCGAATTTAGAACAAAGAATATCTACCGGGAAACAGGCATGGGGCGTAGCAAATTTTACGATAAGATAAAAGGATTAACCGGTCTCTCCCCTATTGACTTTATTAAAGAATATCGCTTAAACAAAGCGCTCCAACTTATAAACACCGGAAAATACAATATATCGGAAACAGCTTTGATGACAGGCTTCTCAGATGCGGGTTATTTCAGCAAATGCTTTAAGGAACATTTTGGAAAATCTCCGTCAGCCGTAAAAAAGAACCAATAAAAACTAAAAACAATGCAAAAACGTAGAAATTTCATCAAAACCATTTCAACGGGTGCCATAATCGCAGCAAGCCAACCCCTGATATTTGGCTGCAAAACCCAAAAACCCAAAACCAATAATAAACTTACCGAAAAGGTAAAAACAGCTATGCTCAGCATGCAACGGGCATCGTGGGAACATGGGGTTGCGGCACAGGCATTGCTCGAATCGGGCGACTATGATTTAACGTATCTCTTTGCTAAAGAAGCAGTGCTCAGGCAAACCGAAAACGGCAGGCTTTCGGTGTTATATACCGACAACGGGGTAACCGATCCCGCAGCATCGGGCGAAGCGGTAATGAGAATGGCAAAAATGAAAAATGACCGCGAAATGCTTGATGCCCACAAAAAAATGCTATCCTACTTAATACAAAATGCCCCCCGAACCAGCAACGGCATTATTTATCACACACTGAACGCTCCCGAAATCTGGGTTGATTCCATTTACATGGCGCCACCATACTTAAGCGCAGCAGGCGAACACCAGGAAGCCATCAAACAAATTGAGGGCATCCGGAAATATCTATGGAACGATGAGCACAAACTTTTTTCTCACCGCTGGCATGACGGTAAAAACAAATTTATAAATGAAAAATTCTGGGGTGTAGGCAACGGCTGGGCTATTGCAAGTTATGCCCGCGTAATCGACAGCCTGCCACAAACAATGAAAAAAGAGCGAGAACAACTTGTAAGCTATGCAAAAGAAAACATTGACGGATGCATGAAATACTTAAGGCCTGATGGCTTATTCCACAATGTTGTGAACGACAGCAATTCTTTTATCGAAACAAACCTCTCGCAAATGATTGCCTATGGTATTTTCAGGGGGATCAAATCGGGCTGGTTAGATTCCCAATACGTGGAAAAAGCCGAAAAAATGCGGCAGGCTGCGCATGCAAAAGTTAACGAATTGGGTTTTGTACAAGGTGCCTGTGGTGCCCCTTGGTTTGATAGTCCGGGACGAGCCACCGAAAGTCAGGCTTTCTTTTTGCTTATGGAAGCCGCTTATTATGAATTAAATACTTAGTCACTTTCTTTTAACTTATTAATTTCCTCCTGCATTTTGAAAACCATCGATGAAAGTTTTCCCATATCGATTTTTTCAGGTTCAGGAAGTTCGAACGTCAGGAAACCCAGGGCCTGCCATACTTCCAGCACCGTATCGGCCTGAATGCTGTATGGCTCGTATTCTTCGTTGTCCGATTTCAGCAACAAAGTACCATCGTCGTTAATATGATTATAAACCCGTTTATAAATAATCCCTTCATCGGCTGTAATGATAATGTAAGGTTTTCCATCGCGAATTCCGCTGAACGATTCTACATAACTACAGAAAATATACGAACCGGGAGGCACCGGCAACATGCTGTCGCCCTTTATTTGAAACACACGGTAAGTCAATCCCTGCGAAAGCTCTGAAACCGGCAATGCAAAATGAGGCAACTCTGCAACATATTCGGGATCGGTCAGGCCGTTAAGATAACCCGCCGAAGCCTTCACCGGCACAATGCTAATTCGCTCTTCATTATCGGTGTCCACCACGGTTGACAAAACCCGGAAATCGCTTGCCGGCAGCACGTCTTCTTTCGATAAATCAACCGTTAGTAAGCGATCGATACTTAATCCAAACAAAAGCGACATTTGTTGAATAACCAGCAACTTTGGCACAGCACGTCCTTCTTCGTAGGCTCCAATGAGCGAACGTTTTATGCCCAGTTTATCGGCCAGCTGCCCTTGTGTCAGCTCTTTACGCTTACGCATAAATTTGATGTTTTGTTGCAAGTGTATCATAATCAACAATGTATGGTCATTACTTCGTTTAATCGTGTTGTATAACGGGGCGAAAGTTTTTCCTGCCGCATTTTCCAGGTGCGCCCCAAATGCTGACTGGCCAGCTTTATTTTTTGCTGCCCCAGTGCTGCATTCAGCTTATCAACGGCTTTCATCAAACTCAAATGCTTCAGGTTCGGTTTTTCAAAAAGGGTCATTTGCCGCTCATTTTCAGGAATCAAATCCATTACAATTACCCCTGCTTTTTTATAGTGATATCCCTGCCTGAAAATATACGCCAGTCCGCGGGTGGCAAATCGTGCCAACTCGATACCCGAATTGGTAGGAAACGGCAGTTTCACCACCACGTTACGGCTATACTGTGGCATGTCGGACTTAAAACCGTTGGTATGGATAAACACCATAACCGAATTACAGCAACTTTGCTGCTTGCGAAGCTTTTCGGCACAGGTAACCGCGAAGGTCACCACCCGCTCTTTCAGCTCATCAAATTCGGTGTACATCTTTTCAAACGAGCGGGTTGTTGCAATGTTTTTCTTTTCCTTCGCCGCTTCCATGGCCAATGTAGCTTTTCCTTCAAGGTCGTGCTTAAGCCGCAAGCCCACGACCGAAAAATTTTTCTTCACCCAGGCATCCGTTTTTTGGGTAAAATCAAAAGCCGTATCCACACCGCAATATCGCAATTTTTTGGCATACCGGCGACCAATGCCCCACACATCGTCGATAGGCAACCACCGCAAGGCTTTCTCCCGCTTTTCGTCGTTATCAATTACATAAACGCCCGAGGTGCGCTCCGGAAATTTTTTGGCAATGCGGTTTGCCACTTTCGCCAGTGCTTTTGTAGGCGCAAACCCGATGCTTACCGGAATACCGGTTGAATCGAGAACCCGCTTGCGCATTGTGTTGCCATGTTGTTCAAGTTCCATATAATCACAATTGCGAAACCGCAAAAAAGCTTCATCGATGCTATACACCTCAATTTCGGGTGACATTTCCCCCAGTATTGTCATCACGCGGTTGCTCATATCGCCATACAACGCGTAATTCGATGAAAAAACCGCTATCCCATTAGCTCTGAACAGCTTTTCGTATTTAAAAGCCGGCGCCCCCATAGGCACCCCCAGTGTTTTTGCTTCGTTGCTGCGGGCAATAACGCAACCATCGTTATTTGACAATACCACTACCGGTTTACCATTTAATTCGGGACGAAAAACCCGCTCGCATGAGGCGTAAAAGTTATTGCAATCGGCTAAAGCGTACATATTTCACAGGGGTTAAAAGCTTTTTATCACGTGAATCACAATTCCCCATATCAAAAAATCGTTATCGGGTGTTACTTTTATAGGTTTAAAATCGTCGTTGGCCGGCAACAACCAGCAACAATCCTTTCCGGTTTTTATGCGTTTCATAGTAAACTCGCCATCGAGGAAGCACACGGCAATTTTGTTATCGGACGGGGGCAGGCTTTTGTCAACCACCACCAAATCGCCATCACTAATGCCCGCATCGCGCATCGACTCACCTTTAACCCGGCCGAAAAACGTAGCCGTGGGATTACGAATCAGCTCCTTATTCAAATCGATTGACAAATCGAGAAAATCTTGCGCGGGCGACGGAAAACCGGCCCTTATTCCGCCATCAGCTACCGGCAATTCCAGCAACGTCTCAATCGCAACCGGATGAATATCCAAAACAGTTCTCTCCCTCAATATCATCATCACTTCCTCCTAAAATAGATCGTTAGATTTTAGATGTAAGACAATAGACTTGCTTATAGTTCGCTAAAATTTAGCAATTTAAACAAATACATTATCGGAGCATAAAACAGCTCATTGCCAATAGCCTATAAAACATTAACGAACTGTTGCCCCTAAAACACTTACACAAAATCGACCTTAAATATATTTTTATACTATTATTTTTAGTATTTTTGAAGCAAAGTTATGAAATAATTTAATAAAATGAACGAAAAAACACAATATAAACTAAATATATTAGCCGATTCGGCAAAGTATGATGTATCGTGTTCATCGAGCGGTAACAACAGAGCAAACACCGGCAAGGGCATCGGGAACGCCGTAAAAAGCGGCATTTGCCACAGTTTTACCGCCGACGGACGCTGTATCAGTTTGCTTAAAGTGCTAATGACCAACCACTGTATTTACGATTGTGC
>JAQIDF010000344.1 GCA_027858145.1 Prolixibacteraceae bacterium
AAAGCGAGGTCGAACAGGCCAATAACCCAAAACGGGATGAGCTTACCGGCAATAAGCTGATGCTTTTTTATTGGGGTAACATTTAACTGCTCGGTTGTACCTATTTCCTTTTCTTTTACAAGGTTCATGCCCGATAAAAACATACCAATTATGGTAACCAGTATGACTAAAATCCCGGGGGCCATATAATGCTTGTAATCAAGTGAGTCGTTATACCAAAAGCGCGAAACGGTTTGAATGATGCCGGTATTTTGTAGAGGCATCCCTAGTGTTTCGGTAATTATTTGTTTGTTGTAGCTCATGATAACATTTTGCGCATAACCTGCTGCAATCTCGGCCGAAGTTCCGTTAATACCATTCACAATCAACTGAATACCGGCACTGTTTTCACGAAACAAATCCTGCTCAAAACCTGCCGGAATTGAAAGAATGATATCAGCCTTATCATTTTCAAGTAATTCATCGGCTTTATCTCCATTAAAGGTTGTACCTGTTACCGTAAAAAACGGCGAACCTGAAAATTTATTCACCAGTCCATGTGAAACTGTACTCATATCGTTATCGACTACAAGTAAGTCGGCATTTTTCACATCGAAACTGGCCGCGTAAACCAGGATAAGCATTTGCATAAGCGGTACGAATAAGATTATACCCAGCATTCGTTTATCCCTCAATATCTGAATAAATTCCTTTTGCAATATGTATAGTAAAGTTCGCATGTTATTTAGTTTCTAAGCCAATCTGATTTTAAATTTTTTTACACTAACTACAACAAACAAAATCGACATTCCGGTTAAAATGGCCACTTCTTTTATAATATTGAAAAACCCGGAGCCTTTCAGCATAATATCCTTCACCACATCGTTAAACCAGCGTGCAGGCATGATGGCGCTGAACCATTGCAATACTTTGGGCATGTTTTCAATAGGAAAAATAAACCCCGAAAGCAACATGGTGGGCAACATAAGGCCAATCATGGAGATGAACATAGCAATAAGCTGTGTAGGGGCTATGGTTGAAATAAGTATACCCAGACTCAACGACAGAAAAATAAACAGAAAACAAATGCTGAGCAATAAGGTCAGGCTACCGTTTATGGGCATTTCAAAAACCAGGTTGCCCATTAAAACGATTAAAATGGTATCGATAAATGCCACGAGCAAGTATGGCGTTACCTTCCCCAGGATTATCTGTAAAGGCCGGAGGGGCGAAACGAGCAAAACCTCCATGGTGCCCAGTTCCTTTTCGCGGGTAATAGATACCGACGACATAATGGCCGATACCAACATCATTATCATAGCCATCAGCCCGGGCACGAACATGTACACGCTTTTAGCCTCTTCGTTGTAAAACATGCGATTTTGAACATTAATTTGCATCGGCACCGTCTGTTGTTGAAACTCTTCGTGCTCAAAAGAACGGATAATATTTTGCGTGTAAGTGGTCACCATACGGGCGATGTTTGGGTCGCTGGCATCAGCCAGAAGCTGAACTTTCGCAGCTCCATCCCGCATGGTTTTTTCGGCAAAACCGGGCTCAAACACCAATACTTCCTTGATGTTACCCTTTTTAAACATCGCCTCAACATCGTCGGTGCTTTCGAGGTATTTTTCAATACTGAAATACCCCGACGATTCGAGTTTATCGATTATCCGGGTGGTCATATAATCGTTCGACTGGTCAAACACGGCCACTTTCACATCCTGAATTTCGGTGCGTATCACAAACCCGAAAAGCAACATTTGCGAAATGGGAATCCCCAGAATCACCATTAAAGTCCGCGGGTCGCGAAGGATGTGATAAAACTCTTTCTTTATAAAACCTAAAAAACTTTTCATGCATTTAGTAATTAGTCATTAAGTCATTAGTCATTAAGTCATTAAGTCATTAGTTGCTGGTTGCTTATTACTGGTTGCTGGAAAACCTGAAACCTGGAACTTGGAACTTGGAACTTGGAATAATAATCTATCCAACACCCAACATCCCAATTCCCATTTTCCCAACATTCCAGTTTTCCATCATTCCATCATTCCATCATTCCATTAATCCATAATTCCATAACTCCATTATTCCAAAACTCCATGATTCCAACATCCGCCACTTCAACCTGGCGAACGGCATCAGCAACTTCGTTCTAATTCCGGGCCAGATGCAAAAACACTTCCTCCATATTTTGTGCGTTGTTTTGTTCCATCAGTTTTTGTGGTGTATCGAGAGCTTCAATTTTTCCTTCTACCATAATTGAAACCCGGTCGCAATACTCGGCTTCATCCATATAGTGAGTGGTAACAAAAATGGTTACACCACGGGCTGCAGCTTCGTAGATGAGCTCCCAAAACTGGCGGCGGGTAACGGGATCAACACCACCGGTT
>JAQIDF010000356.1 GCA_027858145.1 Prolixibacteraceae bacterium
TGTTATATAGAATGCTTTAAAACTCACTCCTGTCAGTATTATTAAAAGCGGGAATACATTGATGTTTGTAGCTGCTTTTAATACAATGCCAAGGGCTAACAGGGTAAGCCCGGTGTATAATGGCCATTTTTTTGTCATGTAAATAATTTTAACGGTAGTGCATAAAATGTTTGATAAACTCATCAATTTGTTCTTCATCGTTGCCATGTATAATTTTTTTCACATCCCATTTTTCTTCAAATTGGGTTAGTTTATCTATGATATAATCAATTACACGGTCGGGAAATATTGGGTGGGTTTCTGTAAATAACTTCCGTTCTTTGATGAGATGTTCTGCGGCCTCGCCACACGACTCAGGCAGCTTTTTAAATTTCTCTTTTATTTTGTCATCATCTTCATGGTACAAATTGGTTGATGCCAGTTTTTGTTTAATTTCTTGCAGATAGTTAGGGTTGTTCATGCCGTCGATTCCGGCAATGAGCATTGCAGCTACAAAGAAGTGCATATATGCCGAAGCATCGGTTCCGCGGTATTCCATTGTTTGATTATAAATGTAAAGCGGATCGTAGCTGAACATGGCCGACTGGCTTAGTCGCTGGTTTTGGGCTTTCATATTAATTTTGGGGATCCGGATAAGTGCCGAACGGTTTGACGGCCCCCAGCAAATATGGTGCGGTGAAAGTTGATTGTGTGCCAGTCGCAAGTACGAAACGGGTATGCTATTCCCGAATGCCGAAAGTGCACCGGCATGATTAAGGATTCCCGAAATCATTTTTAGGGATGATTTGCGAAATTCGCTTCCTTCTCCCAGGATATTTATACCGTCTTTTTCGAGAATAAAATGCGTATGCAGTCCGTTGCCTGGTTTGTCAATAGCTACTTTAGGCGAAAAAGAGATGTTAACGCCATGCTTGTGCCCCAGCATTCTTATAATCCATTTTGACAAGATAACTTGTCGTATCGATTCAGCGGGGGGACAGGGCAGAAACTCAATCTCGTGTTGCTCGTAATGCTTCCCGTTAAGCTGAAAAGCTCCGTGTTCGGCATGCCCGTATCGGACTTTGCCACCACATTGTGCAATAGCTTTTATGGCTGCAGCACGAAGTTGTTCGAATTTTGAGAAAGGCTCTGAACTCTGGTAATTGCCTTCATCAGATGAGAACCCCTCTTCGGGCTGGCTCATTGTATAATACTCCAGTTCGCTGAACATTTTTATTTCGTACCCGCTTTTTTCCTGAAAATAATCAACAGCGTTTTGCAATATGTTTTCGGGTGATGAGCTAAGTTTTTCCCCTTCCCAGGTAAAAAACGAACAAATAATGTCGAGTGTGGGTATTATTGCAAACGGATTTACAAATGCGGTGCTAAATATAGGCGTGATATATAAATCGGGATGCCTTTCTTTGTTATACGGAAATACTGAACTACCGTTAACGCGTTCTCCATATTTTAAAAGGTTTTCGAGTTCGGTGCGACCGGTAACGACAAAATTTATGGTTTTAAGTTTTTCATCGGCCGATATGTACCTGAAATTAATCATTTCGATATCTTTCTCGAAAACATATTCAATAATGTCGTCGGAAGTAAAATTATCCGATGGTTTATGTAAATATCGTTCTAGCTTATTTGCCGTTAGTGTATAATTAAAACTATCGGAAAATGTTTGAGGCGCTTTGGCCTGATTATAGCTCTTTCGTTTAAATTTGTTTTCCATTAAATCTCATTTATATAAATGGGTGTGGTTAAAAATATTATCCGGTTGGTAGCTCAATATAAAATGCTGTACCACTCACGTAATCAGATTCAAACCATATCTTCCCGTTGAAATTTTCAATAATATTTTTTGTAATGGCCAGTCCTAAACCGGTACCACTTGATTTGGTGGTGAAGTTGGGAACAAAAATGCTTTCTTTCAAATATTCAGGGATTCCTTTTCCATTATCTTTTATAGTAATGATTACTTTCTCATTTTGTTCAGTTAAATTGATGCTGATTTTTCCTTTTCGACCTTCGGGGATCGATTGAATGCTATTGCGTATTAGGTTGATAACAGCTCTCGAAAGTTGTTCTTTGTCGGCGAGAACAAAAATTTCTTCATCGTCAGAAAAGTGCTTTTTTATTGAAACCTGGCCGGTAAAATCATAAAGCTCGATGGTTTCGGAGAGCCGCTGTGTGAGGTTAAAACTTTCTTTTTTGGCTCGTGGTATTTTAGCAAAGTTTGAAAATTCGCTGGCAATTGCCGATAGGTTGTTGATTTGCTCGATAAGCATATTGGTCACTTTTTCAACTTTTTTGGAATAGTCGGGTGCCGAAGGTGAAGTGCGTTGTAGAAACTGGATGTTCAGTTTCATCGGGGTGAGCGGGTTTTTAATCTCGTGTGCAATTTGTTTTGCCATTTCGCGCCAGGCTGTTTCCCGTTCCGACCGTGCCAGCAAATCGGCACTAATTGACAGTTCCTCCAGCTTTTTATTGTATTCCGAAACCAGCAGTCCAATCTCATCGTCTGATATGTAGCGAATTGGCTCTGTTTTTTTGCCCAGTTGCATTCCGCTCAGGTTTTCTCTGATAAGTCGCAGGGGGTCGGTTATGCGGGCCGAAATGAAGAAGGCAACCAAAACACTTCCAAGCAATAAAAATACATAGAGGTTAATAAAGGCCAGTATAAAGGTGGTGGTTTCCTGCCTGAAAGCTTTTTCTTTGGTAAAATAGGGGAGGTTGAGGTATGCTATGATGTCTCCTCCTGAATTTGTAAGGGGGATGTATGCCGACAGATATTTGAGTTTTCCAATATGTTCTTTTAGCAGGATGCGTGTGGGCTGTTTAACAACAAACTGAGTATATGCGTTATTTTGCATTTGTGTTGATATTAGTCCTCTCTCGAAAACTTCGGGCCGTGATGTTGAAATTAATTTGCCATCTGTACCATATAAATTAATATCGGTCCAAAAAATGTCTGAGAGGTTAACGAGTTCGTAATCCAGGTACGATGTGAGTTCTTCGTCGAATTGATTTACATCACCCAACATTACCTCAAGTTCAGACGAAACTGCATTTACAACATCTATTAAATCTTCGCGGTGTTTCGATTGATATTGGTTGATATTGTAAAAAATGGTACCACTCCCCACAAACAATAAAGCAATAAAAACAACGCCAACAATTGATGACTGGATGCGTAGGCGCAATGAACCTTTTAAAGTGTTGATTTTTATTTTTGGGCGTGTAATAAAGTTTATGCTCACCGATAAAGCAAATAGAAAAATAAAAAGGTACGGAAATGCGATTAGGTAATCGTAAAATGTTAATGCTTTACGACTAACAATCACCATATTTTTACCCGATGGATGAATGCAGTGAATATATTGGTCCCATTTCTGAAACACAACTTTCTTACTCTGTTTTTGTATGTAGTGCTCTTTAAAGTTCAGGGCATACGAGTATTCACCGCCACGGTCAACCAGTTCGCCATTGTTGTATTTGGCAAATGAATAACTGTTGAAAAGTCGTTTCTCCATGGAATATGCCGGGAGCAATAATTCGGGGAATCCCAATCCTTCAGAATAAAGTTTTGAGTTTAATTCAATAAAAACCGATGTTTCGGGGCGGTTTTGGTCGGATAAAAAATTGTATTCCCCGAAATAAGTAATCCGCCCGTTCATATTATCGAGGTAGTAGAAATTAGTTCCGGGAATGTGTTCTCCACTTTTAACCAGCAACGAATCGAAAAAGGGAAAACAGGGTTTGGTGATTTTATCGGGCTGGATAATTACGCTGTCGCTTGACTGGCAAATAGTAAACTGTAAATCATATTCGCGCAAATATCCGCCAAAATAGGTTTTTTCGAGGTAATTGGCAACAAAGTCGAAAGGCGGGTACAGCTCCTGCATCAAAAAAGTGTCGGTTTCGATAACTGCATCAATATCGCGCAGGAACAATTCAGCAGTGGGATCATGCTCCGACGATAAATTGGCAGCCATAAGTTCCTGTACCTGTTGCTCATGTTTTTCGTCGAAACGGATGATGAAACTCAGCCCCATTATTGTGAATATCGAAGAATAGACAACGATAAACGAAAGCCTGTGATTTAGTGAGTTGTTTTTGAATATATAAAATGTAACAATGGCAACCAGCCAGTATACGGCGTTTAACCTGAAATCTGCATCGTTGTCGAGCCAAAACAACATTAGGGTTATCAAGGTGTTCGACAGCACCAAAATGACAAGAAATTCAGTAAAAAAAGTGTGTTTTTTAAAGATGCGGACAATGCGGCTGATGATGAAAAAAATTGTGAAAAAGAGTAGCCCTATAATCAGAAAACCGGCAAAAGAATGAATAGATATCTCTTCGATACGATATACGGCAAGCGAAATATTTGAGTTGAAAATCAGAATTTTAATAATAAAGCGTACCAGAATCATTAACAGGGAAGCAATCGTTAGCCAAACGAACAGTGATATACGGCGTTTTGTGGTATTTCGTTTGTAGGTTTGTGAAATGTCAAAGGTGCGCGTAAAACAAATACCCCAGAAAAAAATAAATACACTAAGTATAATGAGCCCGCCAAGCGAGGCAAGTAAAGGTGAGTAAGCAAATTGTACGGGTGAAAAAATATTTAACAGGAATACCGATTTTGGCAGTTCAAACTCGTTCATTGCCAGGTATAATCCGGAGAGTACTAACAAAATGAACAATAGTTTCAACTTCGGGCGTTGGTGAAAATAGTGGATGTTAAGTCGATAGAGTAATATGAAAAATAAAAACATTGCTGCAGCATATAGCAATGTTGGTAAATACAGGCTTTGGTACATACAAGGGATGTTCCCCGAAGGTTTTATCGAGAAAAGGTAGTGATTGTTTATACTGTAAAAATCGTTGCTGTTTTCGCTGGGGTAAAAATGAACTTCGAAATTGTCAGGAAGATTGAACCCTTTGGCAAAAGAATTTTCAAGGTGTTTGTTTTCAATTTTAAAAGCATATTTTATGAGAATAAGCCCATAATATGTGTAGTTCCCCGATGTTTTTTTCGAAAGCGTGTGCCACCCATTGGGCAGTTGAATGAGCCCTTCTTCCGAACCTTTTATCTTTTCAGCAAAGCTGGTAAAATTATCCGACCAGTATATCAATTCATCATTTTTAAACGCTAAAAGGCTTATTTCATTTTTTTTAAATAGTGAGTTGAACGATGATAAAGTGTCTACAATGTTTTCGGTATTTGGGTGTTGAAGGGAGTCGACCCTTAAAGCAGCATCGGAAAGTATTCGCTCTGTTTTTATTTGTTTCCTGTGCAGGGTGCGCGTAATGCTCTTCATATCGTTGGCATCAATGCCGCCTCTCATGATATAACCTTCAGAGAGAATACCGGCAGCAAGTAAAACAATAAAAAGAATAAACGGTAGCCTTATGTGCTTTGTGAATCTCATATTATTGATGATGATAGGGTTCGCCTTTAATAATAGTCATGGCGCGGTAGATTTGTTCAGTAAAAATTAAACGCACCATTTGATGTGAAAAAGTCATCTGCGATAATGAAATTTTCTCGTTGCAACGTTTATAAACATCAGCTGAAAAACCATACGGGCCACCTACTACAAAAACTGTGCAGCGTGTACCTGTTATCATTTTTTTTTCGATGTGTTTTGCAAATAGTTCCGAGTTGAATTCTTTTCCTTTTTCATCAAGGAGTATCAGGTGGTCGCCCGTTGCTACCCTGGACAATATTTGTTCGCCTTCTTTTTGTTTTTGTTGTTCTTCGGTAAGCTTGCGGGTGTTTTTTATATCGGGGATTACATGAACATCAACTGTTATGTAATGTTTCAGGCGTTTGAGATATTTCTCAATGCCTTTTTTCAGGTAATCATCGTCGGTTTTTCCAATTAATAGAAGTTTTATCTTCATGGGTGTTTGTTTTCGGTGAAAATTGGTGTACTGTTATTGGCTCAAAGGTAGAATTTGGTTCACAATAAATTTTGTACTTTTGTTGTTTAAAAGTTGCTGATGTGAAAATACAAAAATAAGTGGAGAAAAATATTTAATGTTTAGGGTGCGTAATAGAATAAACTACCCAAAAGTATTTTAAAGGTTGTAGGATATAAGAGATTTAGAAATTTTTATCAGATAAGTTAATTTATTACACACCCTTAGCACGCTTTTTGTAAAGCAGTTGGAGCAAATACATCGTTTTTCAGAATGTTTCTTGTAAAACTTGTGTTTTTAAATTTATAATTGGTAATTTAAATGACACAAAAATGCACAGATGATATTTTATCATAAGTGAAAAAATAAAAAGATGAGACGAATTAAAAATATAGTACTTCTTATAATGTTTTTGTTTTCAGTGTCGATATCAGTTTTTGGGCAAAAAGTACCCGAAAATGTGTTGATGGGGTTGAAGACCGGAAATGCACAGGAGTTGTCGAAAAACTTTAGTGATAACATTGAATTGGTTGTACTTGATAATGACAATGTTTACAGCAAGGCCCATGCACAGCAAATTGTAGCTGATTTCTTCAAAGATTATCCGCCACAGGATTTCACACTTATTCACCAGGGAGGTAAGGAAGAAGCAAGTTATGCTATTGGTAATTTACATGTTGAAAATGAAAAGTTCAGGGTGTATTTTTTGATTAAAACGAATAATGGACAATCGTTGGTATACCAGTTGCGTATCGAACGACAAACTAAGTAATGTATAGTTGATGAGGCTTTTGCGGAAGACACACGAGCGTAAGTTGTTGCGTATGGCCATTCCTTATATCAATATGGCCAAACGGGCTTCATTGCCTGGTTTTGATAAAGTGCCCATATATAATGTGGCCTTGTTTTTTTACCGTGGGATAAAAAATGGTGTGATAAACATTCGGGCTGCATCGGTTGCCTATAGTTTGATGTTGGCCCTTTTCCCGGCTGTTCTTTTTCTTTTCACTTTAATACCGGTCGTACCCATAGAAAATTTTCAGGAAGAACTCTTATTGATCATTGAGTCATTGGTGCCTGTATCTATTTATGCTGAGATAAACCGGATTATTGTTGAAATTATTACAATAAAGCATGGCGGAGTTCTGTCCCTTGGTTTTTTTCTTGCTTTGTTGTTTTCAACCAATGGTATCGTGCGTTTAATACAAGCTTTTAATGCCTCAGTGAATGTTGAGGAAACCCGCTCGTGGATTATGCAACGTGCGATTGCTTTACTCTTGGTTGTTATTTTGGCTTTGCTAATTACGGTAGCAGTAACTTTAACCATTGTTACCCAGCGATTGCTGAATTTCTTGGTTATGCACGATTTGATGCAGCAAAACTGGACCTATTATCTTGTAACTGTTGGTAAATGGGTTGTTATTTTGGCATTCTTTTATTTCGCGTATTCGTTTTTATATTATTTAGGTCCTGACCGTAAAAGTAAATACCGTTTTATAAGTGCAGGTGCTACGCTCGCAACTTTGCTTTCCATTTTATTAACATCTGGCTTTGGTTTTTACATTGATAACTTTGGGCGTTATAATGCTTTATATGGTTCTTTGGGTGCATTGCCGGTTATCATGCTTATTGTTTACCTCAATTGTATTGCTATTCTTGTGGGGTTTGAGTTGAATGTTGGAATTATAGCTGCCCGTAAAATTCACGTTAATGCTTTGCATAGCGAGAAAAAAAGAAAGAGCTGAATTAACAATGTAATGCAGCTCTTCTGTTTACCTCAAAAAATTGGAAACATTGGAAACAAGTTTGAGGCTTAATGTTTTAAAAACTCGTGTGTTGTATTGGGGCGGTTAATTTTTAAACTTGCCGTGACAATAGATCATTAGATTTTAGACATGAGACAATAGATTTGTTTGTAATACACTAAATATCAGCAGCTTAAACAAATACATCATCTGAGTACAAATAGCTCATTGTCAATCTTTTTCAATCCATTCAATCTCCATCAATCCAGTTAAATTAACAACCTTTTCTATCTTTTCCGAACAATCATCATCCCGTCCCGGAATGGGAAGATGACATTTTCAACCCTGGGGTCGGCTTGTACCATTTCGTTAAATGCCAATATCCCTTTGGTTTGCGGGTCGTTTTTTTCTTTTTTATCCACCACTTTGCCGTCCCATAAAATATTGTCGGCAATGATATAGCCGCCCGGGCTTACTTTGTCAAAAACCAACTCGTAATAATCGGGGTATTTGCGTTTGTCGGCATCAATAAAAACCAGGTCGAATTGCTCGTCGATACCGGAAACCAGCTCCATGGCATCGCCAAAATGGCAATGTATTATGTCCTGTAAACCGGTTTTCTTAATGTATTTACGGATAATGCCTTCCAGTTCGTCAAAAATTTCGATGGTGTGCAGGGTGGCATCATGGTCGAGTGCCATTGCCATGCTAATGGCCGAATATCCGGTGTAGGTTCCCAGTTCGAGTATGCGTTTGGGGCGAATCATACGGCAAAGCATATACAGTATCTTGCCCTGTATGTGGCCTGAAAGCATGCGTGGGTGGATGCAGCTAAGGTTGGTTTCCCGTTCAAGTTCGTTCAGGAAATCTTCCTCGGGCATGATGTGGTCGCTTATGTATTTTTCCAGTTCGTGCGAAAAATCCATGGTTACAAGAATATTAATCTCGACATGTTCTCAACTGCCAGATTTTCGTTGGCAATTTTGTATAAATCATCAGAGGTGATGTTTTCAATTTTTCTGAAAACCTCTGGTAATGTATCAACTTTATTGAAATACAGGAGGCTGCGCCCTAGCGTGAGCATCAGTTCTTCGCGGTTTTCGTTGGCTATAGCCAGTTGTCCGATGATTTGCTTTTTGGCTTTAGCCAGGGTTTGAGGCCCCAGTTTCTTTTTTCGCAACAACTTAAGTTCCCTTTCGGCAAGGTCGAGTGCCTTAAAAAGATTTGCCCGCTCGGTGCCAAAATAAATCATAAAAATACCGGT
>JAQIDF010000377.1 GCA_027858145.1 Prolixibacteraceae bacterium
CCTTATTATTTATAAGATTAATTAAATAATTTTCAAAGTCAAATAATTTTCCAGAATGAAATGTTTTATGTCTGATAGTTCTAATGTCAGAAAACTTTTCAACATAATTTTTAAAATGTTTTTCCAATGATATTTTTGAGTGCGGAATATCATTATTGCATTTTTCACAAAGTATACTTGAACATTTTTCAGGTTTACCAATTATTGATTCAACTATTGTTATAAAAAAAGATAACGGAATATTTGAGTTACGATATAATCGTTGTACATAATCAAAATTTCTTGCATAATTATATAAACATATTAATTCAAAAAGATTAATTTTAACATTAAAAATATTTACAATCTTATCTTTTAATAATAAAAAAACTTCAAAAGCTTTTCTATAATTAATATAATTAAATTCTTTATTTGAATTTTCAGCATAATTGCATCCTATCAAGACAGGAAATTCATTAAAATCAACTATTGAAACAGATTCATGTGTTTGTACTTGATCACTGTTATGAATAAATTCAAGATCATTGTCATCGAAGAATAGTGTTGAACAATTTTCAGCATAATTATAAGTATTAAAATTATTGGTAAAAAATGAATGGAACTGAATCAATTCATTACTTAAAGAGAAATTATCAGATATAACAAGTGAATATTTCCAAAATTGACCATTAATATGATGTAGATTATTTCTTTGTATATTTTTACTATAAGGATTTATGACAATTTCAAAATGATAGTCATTAAAGAATTCAAATTTCTTTTTGGGGTAGTAATTTGTATTTATTAAATATTTCATTTAATCTCTTTGGAATTAAAAGTTTCACATAACGTGTCGCGGCTATGAGAAGTTACCGTCAGGATCTTGCGACCAAAGACAATTTGGGTGAAGCCGAACGCATAACATTATATTTACTGTTGGATACAGTATTAAACCTACTATAATCCCCTTTACCAAAAGTACACGGATGCACTTTTGGAAATAAGTTTAACGTTCAGTATCAGTGGCAATGCATAGCGTCGTCCGCTACATGCGTTTGTTGGGCAAACTTCAATACGCCGTTTTTGGGTTCGGGCCGTACTTGTTTTCACCTTGCTCACTATCGAAGAAAGGAAAGACTAGATTCGCAATAGGCACGATGATCCACCAACCGCTGTGCCCAGTATCATGCATGCGACGTACGCCAACGGCAAAATACGGGATGATCGTTACGAGCGTGTAGAGCGAACCCAGCACTTCTTCCTCGCTCCCCATCATGCTGTCAATGAAGAAGAAGACAACGTAGAAGATCATGTCGAACAAAAAGAACATCCAGTATGCCTTACGGCGTGACCGGCCTGAGAACTTTCCATACTTTCTCCAAGCATCAAAATACCATTTCATTTGGTTCTCCTTTTCCCCATGTATTGATTAGTAGACATTGAGCGAGGTATTCTCGATGCCAAACATATTATATCAACGTTCCGCGAATATACGAAGTTGCCATTACCCGCCCGCAGGGTTGACAAATGCTTGTGAAATTGGATTTCTAATTTTGCAAGCATTTGTCATTGGCAATTTGCCGAAGACCAAGGAGGTACTCCGACGCAGCTTATATTCGCTGTTTTATGCAGTATTTATCATTCTAAAAGAACTAAGCAATACCATTGGAAGTATTTTTTTTCTCTTTATATATTTTCATTAAACAAGTTACCAAAAATGCAATTACTACAATTGCAAAAATGTTAATACCTAATGAAAATTGAGTATTTTGATCATTAAACATTAATCGATATGAAGATCCAATATTTATTAATAATGATGTTGATGATCCTTGCCATACATTTCTAGTAAATTTGTTTATCGCAAAACCTAAACTCAATCCAGCTTGGTATTCAAACCATACTGATCCAATAATAAATACAAGACTTTGCGCTACAAAATTTAATATAGATAAATACAATCCTAAAATTTTAGATTTTTTAATAAATAAAAATAAGCCTGCAATAATTGGATATAGAAAAATTAAAAGTCCAATATAATCAAAACCCATAGTCCCCTATATGCCCTATATGTCAGCATAGTTGAAGCTTCTAAAAACACGGAGGATTTCAATTATGAGGTACAGTTTGGCATTTAAAGAGTCACACGTTAAAAAGGTGTTGCCACCATCAAATCGAAGCATTAAGGCTGTTGCAGACGAAGCTGGGATTTCCGATCAAACCTTACGCAACTGGATTACTAAAGCACAGGAAGGAACTTTGCGTAAAGGTAATACCGTTAGCGGTCTGGGAAGATCGCCCAGGGAAAAGTTGAATCTTGTTATTGAGTCCAGAACCGTTGGTGAGGACAAAATGGGATTATGGCTGAGAGAGAAAGGCTTGCACTCGGAACATATAACACAATACGAACAGGAACTCAGAGATATGGTTGAAAATAACAACAGCAAAGAGAAACAGAAGATTAAGGATCTTGAGAAGAAAACGAAAAAACTTGAACAAGAGTTAAGAAAAAAAGAAAAGGCTCTCGCAGAAATGGCTGCGCTCTATACGTTAAAAAAAAAAGCGGAAGCTCTATGGGGGGACGACGAGGAAGATTGATTCCTGAAAAAAGCAGAGAAATGGCAGTAATATTGATAATTGAGGCGCATGAAAGCGGAGCTCGTTTATGGAAAGCGTGTGAAGTATTGGAGATATCCGTCACTACTTTCAGACGTTGGGCAGCAGGCAACATAACGGATTTACGTAAAGGATCGCAAAAAAACAACCCTCGAAAAATGACGGTTGAAGAGGAACAAGTAGCGATCGATACCTGTTGCAGCAAAAGATTTAAAGACTTAAATCCATATAAAATATTCATGATATTGCTTGATGAAGGCCTGTATATAGCTAGTGTTAGCACGTTTTACAGAGTATTGAAGAAACATGGATTATTGAATCATCGTGGAAACACTAGGCCGGCACAGAACAAAAGTCGACCGCCTGAAAAGATAGCAACTGGTCCGAATCAGGTTTGGTGTTGGGATATTACGTGGTTAAAGTCACATATTACCGGAATGTTTTATTATGCATATACGATCATTGACATCTGGGATCGCAGCATTGTGAAGTGGGCGATCCACGACCGGGAAGATGAAACATTAGCCGAAGAATTATTTCGGGGAGCATTACGTGATAATGACAATCCAAATGTATGGATACATTCTGATAATGGCAACCCGATGAAAGGAACAACGCTCCTTGCTCTATTTTATAGCCTTGGTATTTGCAATAGTTATTCTCGTCCGCGGGTAAGTAACGATAATCCGTTTATAGAGTCATGGTTTAAAACTTTAAAATATGATGTCTCATATCCTGGTAAATTTTCAAGTATAGCAGATGCGAGAGAGTGGTTTGCAATGTTTGTTAATAATTATAACACCAAGCATGCTCATTCAGGATTGCATTATATAGCACCAAAACAGGTGAGGGATGGAGAGTACCCGGCGATCGTTAAAAACAGAAACAAAGTTGTGCTTGAAGCAAGAGCAAAAAATCCGATTAGGTGGAGTCGTCATGCAAAACAACTTCCGGAAGAACACATTGTTACGCTTAATTCTGGCAGCCTTACAACGGTAAAAACGCGTAAAAAAGCAGAAGAAAACGCTGCATAATTTTTTCAAAAAAAGGCGCAACTATGTTGACATATACCG
>JAQIDF010000379.1 GCA_027858145.1 Prolixibacteraceae bacterium
TCCAACATTCAGCAATAAAATGCGGTATCCGTTTGTTTTTGCTTCGCTGATTCGTTTTTAACGCGCTTTTTTGTTATTTTTATATCGTTGTGTTAAGGAAAGTGGATGTTTAAGAGAAAGTTAAATAAAATACTACTGGTATTAACCGGGTTGTTGTTGGTTGTGTGTGGTGGTTATGCACAGACTGATCCCACAACACCTATGGATGATTATACCGATTTAGGTAGCATTAATGCTACCATAAATTCAGATGATCCGGTATGTCCTTCTCTTGATGAAAATTCTGACGGTAATTTAGAAGAATCTTCAACCTCAGTCTTTCGACTTCCTGTATATAATCCGGCAACTCCGGAAATAGGTTTACCCGAAGATAATTCTTTTGAATGGGTAGTCTTCGGAGGCTGGATAACAGAAATAAATTACAGTACCATAAATGAAGCTTCATATTCATATTCCCGTTTACGAACAACAACCGGAAACATTCGTTATTCTTACCTTACTGCAGAAGGGGTGTCTAACCCCGGCGATCCTCAAGTGGATTGGGAAGTTTTTATCACCGTTGAGTGGGATACAACCAATTTCAGCACGCAAAACGGCTGGGTGGCCGTGCGCCATTTAAGCGAATGGTCGTGTACCGACGGTGGCTGGAGTGTATTCGAAAATATAATTGTTAATAACCCGCCACAATTTGTCGATGCTACTTTCCCGGCTGATTTAACCCTGCCTTACCAGTTACGAAATAATTACAGCTTACCTTTGCCTGAAGTAACTGACGAAGGTTGCAACAGGGCACCTTTCTTTACTTATACTGTTACCTTGCCCGATGCAACCGAAATTTCAGGCGATGAAACGGATACAGAGGTTGATTTGCAGGTTGGCGACAACCTGGTAACCTGGACAGCCGATGATGGTAGTAAAACGGTATCGCGTTCGTACATCATAACCGTTGAACCATCGCTTGATATTTTGCATGTTGCCTGGCTTAATCCAACATGCAACGGAAGTGACGATGGTTCGCTATTGGTTACCAATAATACCGATTACAGCTTTGTAAATTCAATTGAATACAGCCTGAATAGTGATGTTGACGCTGATTACATTGCTGATGACCACTTTGAAGACCTTAATGCAGGAACATACACCATCAGGGGGCGTATGGTGTATAATATTGATGCCGATAATGACGGGACTGATGAACAATATGTGCAGCAGGCTAACGATAGTTATACCGCTACATTAGTGAGCAATGCAGCAACAGCCGTTGATGATGTACCACCCGAGGGAACTAATGTTGATGTGAATGATGCCGGCTGTCTGACCGATAACGATGGGAGCATTGAAGTGACCGAAGGTGTAATGCAACCGCAAAACCATTCTGTTGAGTTTGATGGTGATGATTATCTTGTTACCAATAAAAGTTACAGTTCTTCATTGAGTCAGTTTTCAGTTGCAACCTGGGTGAAAATTCCTTCATCGGGCGATGTGGGCGGAACCATTATTTCCTTTGATAATGAAGAGTTTTATGAGCTTTCTGTTATTTATTATTCAACTACCGACAGGGCACTGATCCGCTTCTACACAAACCCCGAAGATGGCGTTTTCAGGCATACAACTATTGTGAACGATAATGAATGGCATTTGGTGGTTGCTACATACGATAATGGTAACCGTGCCATCTACATAGATGGTGTGAAACTGGAAGATAATTCGGCTGCACCTCAGTCGGTCGGGCAAGATGGTGTTTCTCGTTATGGAATAATTGGCGCCCGATCCAAAACTGATGTGTTTGCTGATACTCCTTCATCTCCGTTTTTTAAAGGGCAGATGGCTGAAATTGGTATTTGGGATAATTACGTGCTAACCGATACGGATGTCACCAACATCATGAAAAATGGCATGGTAGGAACTTCCGATCATTGGTCGCTTAACAATACACCGGCCGAAATTTCTGCTGCATACGATCATGTATTTACCGATTTGGGTAACTCTTCAATTGCTGATAACTGGGCTCGCTTTTATAATGGCGTGCGGATCGATACCGACAGCCCCTTGCTACTGTCATGGACCGATGATCTGGGCGGAACAATCGATGATGATTATTTGCCGGTTTATACGTTAGAGGATATTGGTATTGGTAATTACACCCTGCATGTGAAAGATGTATTGGGATGTGGTGAAGATACCGAAACCTATAATGTTGAAAACAGCGATGCCCTGCCACCGGAGCTGTACTGGAATGTAGCCATTAATAAAGAAGCAGATCAGCTTACAACCAATGGCAGCAATTTTGCTTCACTGGCGGTTGACGGACTAGGTGCTGTAAGTCCACTGGCATCGGCATCACAAACCAGTAACGATAGTGAGGTGTGGTGGGAAGTTGACCTTGGAAACCTTTTCTCTGTGAGGGAAATACTCATTCACCCGGCCTCAGATTTTGCCGATTTTTATGTGATGACATCTCCGAATGCATTTAGTACAGCATCCGATCTGTCTGAAGACCTGGCAAGGGGCGATGTGAATTCGTATGAGCATGTTGGCAGCACCAATGGCGAAACCAGGGTTCGCATACCGGGGTCGGCCCGTTTTGTGAGAATCCGTACTTCTGGTAATGCTTCATTACACCTGGCCGAAGTAGAGGTGTTTGCTTCTGTTGCCTCGCCGGTTCGTGAGATATACCTGCGCAGTGGTGTTTGTTACTACGAAATTCTTGATGACGAATTTGGTATTGTGCCCATGGTTTACGATGCATGTGACGGTATTACCAATTTTGAAAATGACCGTACAAGCACCGATAATCTTATTGGAGAACAACTTACACACAATCCGGTCTCTCCTGATAATTGGACTGACTATACTGTTACGTGGACGGCCGATGACGATGCCGGTTTATCATCAAATCCACCATTGAGTGTAACTTACCGGGTAATTGATAACGAACTTCCGGTGATGAACCCCCTCCCTTTTGGGAATGCCTCTCAAACTATTACCTATTGTGAATCGCAGAGTTATAGCCTCTTATTGCCTAAAATTACCGATAATTACCCACTTTCTTGTGACAACCTGAATTACATTGAGTTGTACAGCGATAATTTGCTTGCTTACGAAAAACTTCCGATTTCTGATTACAATCCTTCTATTGATCAATATACCGGAAATCTCGATTACGAGGATTTTCTTTCGCCGGGCGACCATGATATAATTTGGAAAGTGGAAGACTACAGCGGCAACTTTACATCCGATACCCTTTTCCTTCATGTAGAGGTTAAACCGCAGGTTGTTGAGGTGAAAACTTCTCCAATTACCTGTTCGGGTGATAATAATGCCAATGTTATTTTCTCCGATATTACCAGCGAACAAGATGTTAATCCGGCAGTGGATGTTGACTACGTTCTTGAAAACACACTAACTTCTGATGTGATTCGTCAAACCAACAACTCCGAATTCCAAAATAATGTGCCTGTTGGCAGCTACAACGCTTACATTGAAGTAAACGGCTGTCGTTCTGCTGATTACTACAATATCATTGAAATTGTTGATCCCGATCCTATTACGCTTACGCCTGAAATAACACCCGTTGAATGCTCGGGATGGAACGATGGTTCTATTGAATTGCTGACCAGTGGCGGAAGCGAGACCGATGTACTGCACTTCTGGGGTGAAGATAATACCGGTGCTTCAGCCGGCAATTATGATGCTATTGACTTAACAGGTGTTGGTTCGGTTGAAGCCTGGGTTTATATCGACACACTGGGTGGTGCTGTTGGTGAAACCAACTACAATACCGGCTTGTTTGGTGCCGAAAACTGCTATGGTTTCACGATTGAAAATGGACAGCTCGTTTTCTTTGCCGGAACAGAAGAAGCAGGCCCTGTAGCCATTGCTGCCGAACAATGGGTGCACCTTGCCGGTACATGGAGTGCTGCCGATCAGGCAATGAAACTCTATATTGGTGGTATTCAACAGGCAACTACTACAATCGATGCTGCGTTCGTAGCTCCTGTTGATGGTGATTTATTCATGGGATACCTGCCCGGTGGTGGTGCCGATAACGGACTGCAGGGTTTTGTTCGTAATATGCGGGTTTGGAACAAGCTCTTAACCCCTGCCGATATTTCATCGAACTTTTATTTGCTCGACCCCATTGACGCGGGGGCAAATTTAGCAGCCAACTTCCCGGTAGCTGCCGGTGGGGGTACTGACTTGCAAAACAGGGTTGCTTTGCCCGGCGCTACAGCTGGCACAGTGAATACCTCAGATTATACCTGGCAGAAATTTGCTTACCGCTGGGAAAACAGCAGTGGCGATTTTGTTGCACGCTCGCGTGATATTTTTAACCAGGTGGCCGATGAATATACCGTGCAAATGCAGGATCCGCTGGGATGTGTGCATTCCGAACCTATCACCATTAACATAAATGATACCGATAAGCCCGTACTTACATTCTTTAGCGACGGCCAGGGCAATACCGAACTTACCGTTGGCGAGCCTATCGTGCGTTATACCGATGATACCAATAGTGATGCTCGTAATATTTCGGGCGATTGCATGTATTACCCGGTTGATGCCGAGTTCGACCCCAAGGTTTTCGATGGTGCTTGTCCTGTTAATGATGTAACCCTTTCTTTTCAAGTGTTAACTGGTGATTATGCCCCGGCCGACCCGCCAGCTGTTGATGCTTCGTCGCTCGATGGTGTTTCTATGACTGATGTAATCCGCCTGAGATGGACCGCCGAAGACCAGAACAATAATACCCGTACTGCCGAGGTGAGCTACTACATTATTGATAACGAAGGCCCGGTGCTGACCTGGGAAAATCAGGTGCGTAATACCGACCTTGAAGACTGCTTTTACACGGTTACAGAAGACGATTCATTGCTCGGGCTTTCATACTTCGATAATTGCGAAACCGGTCGTTTGTACAACAATATAAACGGAACACAATCGCTCGAAGGTGAATCATTTGCGCCAGGCGATCATACCATACGGTGGATTTATGCCGATAAAACATTCCCGGGCGGGTATTTTGTTGCCCAGGCTGAAACCATTACCCACACCCTCACGGTTGTTGATAACCAGCCGCCATCACTGGTTTGCAATGCGCCTTTCTCGGTTGAGCTCGATGCCAATGGTGATTACACGCTTAGCAACCTCGATGTGGTTGCTTCGTGGGGCGACAATTGTAGCGAAGCTACGGCGGTATTGCACGTAACTAAAAATGTTGCCTACAGTGCTGGCACGGCTACCATGTTAACCTACTACAATGGCACATGCTACACCGATGATGCCGATAATGCCAACGCGGCACTCGACGGTAATACCAGCAGTGTTGCTTCCGATTGTTCTTCGGCACTCACTACAGCCGAAGCGGATCCATACTGGGAGGTTGATCTCGGGGCTGCACATACCTTGTACGGTGTCAACCTGTTTGAGAGCGATGCGGCTGCACTTGGTAACTTCTGGGTGCTGGTATCCGATGATGGAACATTTGAAAACACCGGCAACTGGACCGAAGCCGGTGCATCTTTTGGTGCCGATGTGGTTTATGCCGAGTATTTCAGTGCCACGGTTACCGGGAATGAGCTTTTTACCTTCCCGGCAGCCGTACAAAATGCCACCCATGTACAAATACGCATGAACACGGCTTCGGCACAATTGGCTCTTGCCGAAGTGGAAATTTATGGCACTACCGACGCTGTTAATGCCACCGAGTTGGAACTTAGTTGCGATGATGTACGTTATACTCCGGCCCCTGATACGGGTGAATCTGGTGTGTGGGATGATGCGAAGGGGGATTTTAATCCTATTGGTATTTTATTGACGGCTATTGATACCGAAGGAAATATTACATCATGTCTGGCAGATGTTGAAGTGCAGGACAATACACAACCCAATGTGATACCTGTAAATGCTGATATAGCTCTTGATACCGAAGGAAATATTGATTTAAACGATTACGTTAATGACATTGATGATGGTTCATCAGATGCATGTGGTATTGAAACACTATGGATAACGCCCCGCGAGGCACAAACATGTGTGTCGATAGGTAATTTTGATGTAAGGCTTTATGTGCGGGATGTAAATGGTAATGTTGATTGGCGGGCTGCCACGGTTAATATAATTGATGATATTCCACCACAGGTAATTTTAAATTCTAATATTCAATTACAGTTAGATCCCGATGGAATATATGAAGTACAGCCTTATGATATATTTGCAGATGTTGAAGACAATTGTACCTCAGATGATGATTTAATATATACATTTACCCCGAGTATTGTTGAGTGTACTGATTTGACAAATAATGGATATATTGATTTTATTGTCGAAGTTACTGATGCTAATGGACAGGAAACAACGATTAATTTTACCGCTGATGACCCTGATTTAACGGCTCGGGTACAAGTTGTTGATTTATTACCCCCTGAAGCCTCACTCGAAAATTTTGTTTTAACGATTCCCGAAGACGGCGACAGCATGATACGCTTTCAGGATATTATCCCCAACTCCAATTTATTCGATAACTGTGACGGCTATGGTGAAAATATTCCGGTAAAACTGATTAGTTACGACGAAGGAACAAGTTGGTGTATGGCTGGAAGTGAAGGTAGTGGAGGGGATAGTCAATTTTCATCATGGGAAAGCTATGTTGATAACTATGGCGCAAGCTCATCTCCATATACCGGAACGATTCTATCTAATCTTAACGATGGGAATTATAACAATACATTAAATGATGTATATATTTCTAACGATAACTCTGGACCTCGTACAGTTTATTATTATTTTGATGATACCTATCAATTTAATGGGTCAAGCATACGTTGGCATGAAGATATTTTAAGTCCTGAATCGCAAGTGCCAAGATCAAATATTACAATTTCTAATAATAATAATGCAAATCCATTATCGGGTTATCCAATATCGCGTATTAATGATGGGGCAACTAACCAGGATTATTATTGCAACAATGACAACCTTAATGACAGAAAAGAAATTTATTACTCTTTTGGCTCAAACTCGTATTCTGTGAGCAGGGTTGTAATTAATTGGGAAGAAAACAGCGATCTTGCCGGGAATTGGTGGACCTATGATACAGGTGATGCCAGAGACCCTGATAACGCATGGTTGTATTATACAACCGATGGCGGAACAACCTGGATTCAATATACCGGTATAGGTAATGTTGAAGATGGTGGAAGTATTGATTTGCCCTCAACATCATCTCCAATCAATGGCTTAAGGCTTTCTTTTGATACAGATTGGCGTGATAGGTGGTTCGGCGATGATTATTATTACAGAGCAGGTATAAGTGAATGGAGTGTTTATTATACCGATGCAACACAGAATTGCAGTTTGCCATCCACTAATACCCTCTCATGGTGGGATGGAAGCAACTGGCAACCTTTAGGTTCATATACTGCTACGGTACCAGCTAACGAAAATGAAATTAGTTTTGGAACAGTAGTACCAACCAATGCTTTCAAACTCGAAATGACAACAAGTTTTGATCGAAGGGTAGGTATCCGCGAGTGGAGCTTCAATGGTCGTAATATACCAACTGGTAACCCGGCTTGTAGTAAATATTACTGCTCAGATATTGAGAATACCCCAGTTCCGGTTTGGCTTCAGTGGGAAGATGAAAGTGGTAATTCTGATGGAGTGCAGGTTGATATTACAGTGGAACCCTACTTCAATATTAATGAAATTCAAATAAAAGACTGTGGTTACGACGGGGAAAGATATTATCCTATCTTGTCAGGTTTATCTCCATCACAGAATTATTATTACACATGGGATCAAATAAATGATGTTGCAAACAACGGGGACAGGCAAAATCTATTTGAATATAGTGACGGAACGTCAAGCCATGATGATAAAGTGCCGTTACCAGTTTTTGACGCAGATGCTTATGAAATGCCTGTAGTAAATCAAAGTTGGATTAACTTAAGTACTGGAAATACTAGTCGTTTTCCTGATACAGCCGATGATGGAAATTATTATGAGATAAGTCTCAATATGCAAGATGATAATGGATGTTATGATGATTATGATTATCAATTTGAGTATGATGGTGGTGCAACCGAGGCTGTATCGATAAAACCGTGGGAAGCTTGTGTTGGTGATACTGTTAGGTTTGAAGTGCTTTTTCCTGAATCCTTTACTTTTTGGAGAGAGGATTATATGCAATATGCTTGGGTAGGTATTGATGAAAGTTTAGTTGAAGTCATTGGCGGTGGTAATTCACAAAGTAGTACTTTGAGAGGAATTGATGATGAGTGTAATACTTGGTTTGGGCCAACTACACAATATGTTCCTCAGGTGGGACAAAATGGTGACCATTTCATTGAAGTAGTATTTAAAGAATCAACTGCTGCAAATGGTGGAGCTACTACTAATATCCGATATGAGTTTGTTGGTTCACAATATACTGGGGCAACACCAGATCAGGTTTATGTCGGTACTGGGAGTTATGTGTCGGGTGATACTTATTTAATCTTAGGAGAGCTTTCCCCCGGAGGTCCATATTTAATTGAAAATGAACCAACAAATGGTAGGACTATTCCCGTGGGGCAACAATATATTTATGGGTCATGTACTTTTTTTAATGATTATGGTGCATGTAAAGAAATATTGGAATATCAGACAACAGTTTATAACGTTGTTCCCCCTGAAATTCAAGCATACGATGCCTACAATTCTGAAACATGGATACCCGCAGGGAACTTGCAGGTTTGTCCGCGCGATACCATCTGGTATCGGGTAAATAATGTAGATGCCGGTGATTATGAATTTTTCGAATGGAATAATTTTTATGTCGATGAAGGGGACACGATATATACAGGTCGCCGTTTGGCACAAGGAAACTGGTACGATGATTCAATTCAAATTGTTTGGGATGAATATCCAATTGAACCTGAATTAACCGTTTATGGCTTTAATGTTCTTGATTGTGAGTCGGAACCTACTGTGATAAGTCATCAGTTTACGGATAATGAAGGCCCGGTGCTACAAGGTGGGGACTGTTCTGTTTTAGATCTTACGCATGATAATAATCCGGGGCAGTGTACCTACACGTTCCAAAATATTGAACCACCATCAATGACCGATAACTGCCGTAACCGTATTGCCGATTTTTGGTGTGAAGTTGATACCGATGGTGATTCTACTCCCGATATTACCGGTAAAAATGCAGCTGGTACGTATCCGGTTGGTGAAACAACGGTTCATTGGTATGCAGAAGATTATAGCGGAAATGATAGTACATGCTCATTTACAGTAACGGTAGAAGATACAGAAGCTCCTACATTTAACAAAATACCTACTGATACGATTGTTTATTCCAATAATGGATGCGATCATGTTTTTACAGGAACCAAACGGGATGTCACAGCAGATGATAATTGCGATGATAATACCATAACTCTTACTGCCGATATATTCCATTATAACGAAACTACATCTGTTTATGATTTGATTGAGAGTGATTTATTAACCTTAGATGGCGTTACTTTCTTAAAAGGTACAAACCATATCGTTTGGACTGTACACGATGGTGTTGATAATGACGGTGATACATTCTTTGAAAATGAGGCTATAGTTGATTTTTATATAACCGTTACTGACGATACACCACCGGTTATCGACCCGCTTGCAGCAATTTCAGAACCAAACGATGCCGGAGTATGTTCGGCAACCTTGACCATAGACCCTCCGGGTACAGATGTGATTTCTGATAATTGTTCGGCCGATGGAAACCTATCGGTTGAATTTGTAAGCCGTGATGATGGAGCTGATGTAGATGATTCTTATCCGGTGGGTACAACAACCATTACCTGGAGTGTAACCGACGAGGCAAATATTTCAACTACTGCCACCCAAACCGTAACGGTTAACGACACCCAGGAGCCCTGGCTCGACGATGCAGAGTTTGCCCTGCAGGATACGTCTATTGGTTATTGCAAACGCAGCACCCACCAGTTACCTATACCAACGCCTTACGATAATTGTGAAGTGGAAAGCATTACCTGGGAGATAGTCAATAATGGCGGAACAGCTTACAACGCAACCGGAACCATTACCCGTTCCGAATCTCCTAATTTCAACCCGAATGGCGACGGTCTTACCGATATTATACCGCCCCTACCGGCCGATAATGAAACCGGCTCTGATTACACGGTTACCTGGTCGATTACCGATGCAGCTACACCAGCCAATACCAATTCAACTGTGTACAGTTATACTATACATGTTGAAATTGAACCATATTTTAATAAACTGGATGCTATTCCAATGAGTTGTGGTAATGCCAACGATGGTCAAATTGCCGTTATTACCAGCGAAGAATACCGTGTTGAACCCGGTTACGATGTTTATTATACCATCGATAACTGGGAAAACGAACAAACAAGCCCGATTTTTACAGGCTTATCCGGTGGTACGTACAATGTGGAAATGCGGGTTAACGGATGTTTTTCGGGAACACGTCAGGCTACTATTATTCAGCCCGAGGTGTATGATATGACACTGGCAGAAACAAACCCATATTGTTATGAAGCTGAAGATGGTGAAATTGACCTGACCATGACCGGTGGGGTCGATGGACAGGTATTGTTCACCGGTGGGGCTGGTTTAACGGCAGGCCATTACACCGAACTCGACCTAACATCTACCGGCTCGATCGAAGGATGGGTTTACCTCGAATCGTACGACGATGCAATGCTCATAGCCAAAGGTACCGACTATTCATTACAACTGCTGGGAAGCAAGTTTACCATTGATGTTAACGGCACCCACCTTGGCGATGGTGCAACCGAAGGGGCAGGCATTACTCCTGAATTACAGCGTTGGTATTACGTGGCTGCATCCTGGGATACCGGTGCAGGCGAAATGCAACTTTTTGTTAGTGGTGCCAACCAGGGCGGAAGCGTACAGGGAACACTCAGCGATGCCCCTGCTAACAGCTCCGATGTATCAATTGGCAATAGTTTCGATGGAATTATTCGTGAAACCCGAATTTGGGACAATGTAGTTGATGGTACGGTGCCTTCAAGTAAATATACCGGCAGCGAGGATCATCTTGTGGCATTCTGGCCTATGGATGATGGATCGGGCAATGCTGCCGAAAACAGTTGTAACAATAAAAATAGTAATGCAACCAATGCAAGTGGTGCTACAGGCCTGTGGGCAACTAATCAGCCACAGCCGGGTACTTACACATGGACAAAAGACGGTGCTTTTTACAGCAACAATATTGACCTTACAGATCTGGGGCGCGGTGTTTACGAAGTGTCTTTCCAGGATCCTTATAGCTGTCCGGCAGCTCAGGGGCTGGTACGTTCGGTGACTATTATCCCGAGTGATAACGAACAACCCAACATTTCCACAACGGTGAATACAACATTGTTCATCGATCCCGGTGATGATTGTCAACATTTAGTAACCGCTCAGGATTTCACCGATAATCCGGGATTATTACCTACTGTAACCGATGCTTGTGATTTTACATTGTCGTGGCGGGTTATTCCAACAGCAACACTGATACCACAATCATTTGTTGGGACTAATTATGAAGGTGCTGTACTTGAACTAGGCAATAACAGGGTTGAAGTAACCGCTTCACAATATAATGGAAATGTTACCGCAACTTCCTTTTTTAACATAACAGTCGAAGATGATATTCCACCAGTTGCTGATGGCAAAAATGTAACTGATGTTGAATTGAGCAACGATTACGAGCCTATGGGCAGTGGTATTGTTTATTATTCTGCTATTGGATTTAACCAAGAAAGTGATGATAATTGCACGCCAAAAGGAAATCTTGAATTCAGCATCCGGCGGAGTGCAACTGATCCATGGTCCGATGAAATATTATTCGATCGCGATGATGTGGGCGAAGAAGTACGAATTTTCTTCCGTGTAAAAGACGAAGCCGGGTTAACTGCAGAAGAATCGGGTAATACTACCATGACCGTAGTTGACATACATGACCCCGTTTTTCTGAACGATGGCACCATTTACGAGTACGAAGAATGCGCAACTGTCGATGCAGGTGAATCAACCGGGGAGCCGGCTTATATGGTTGTTTCTGCCGGAAACCTTAAACTTAACGAAGGTTTGTATTCCGATAATTGTGGAATCACAAATATTCAGTATAGTTTGGATCACGAGGGTGATTCTTGGGGTGATATAGGCTGGACGGATGGTGATGACCCCAGTGCCGATGGGGTAAAATTTTACGAAGGGGTTACTCATGTTTATTTTAAGCTCACTGATACCTCAACACATGAAGCAGAAACACAGATATATAAGGTAACAACCTTGCCTAAACCTGAACCCGGAGGAGGGATTTATTAAAAGAGATGCTAATGAAGAATAGCTTTACATATAAAAACATTTTGCTCACTGCTTTTTTGCTAATGCTGGTGCAGTTTTCCATGGCACAGGTTGGCGGAAATAATTCACCGTTGATTTTTTCAACCCATACGTATCGCATTGTTATGGGGCTTGAAACAAATATCCCGTCGTGGAGGATATACAGCGGCCATTTAACAACTGTTGAAATTGAAAGCGGAAGCTACGAAACGGATCGTTTGGTACGTAATACCGACTATACCGTTAATGAAGATGAAATTGAAGGGGGAATTGCCTTGTTCGAAGTGTTTTTTAATAATCCAACGCAAATGCCGGTGGGTGATTATACCATAGCATACAATGAAATTAATGGCGACAACTGTTTTAAAACGGTCATTTATCACATTCAATTACACACTCAGTTTGATGTTGATGTAGCACTGGATGATGCACTCGATGCGGCTGATTGTTCCGATTATTCCGATTCGCCACAGCTGCCGGATTTTGAAGATTTCCAAACACGCATACCATACCGGGTAACGCTTGTATATCCCGATGCCGGAACAACGTATGGGGGCGATGAGTGGTCGTTTCGTTTTACGGCTACCGCATCGGGGCAGGATGGTGGTGATGATGCTACGGTTGCCCTGGTTGAAGTTGATTTTAGTGATGATGCAACAATCGACCAAACCCTTACCCCTACAGGCACACCATCATCGTACAGCGAAGTGGTAACGGTTGATAACAGTTCAACCAAAATACATGATGTAATCGTATGGGTAACATATAACGATGTTCTGGGCGTATCGCAGGATATCGAATTTGAATTAACCGAAATTGATGGTAGTTATATCGAAAACGATGTTGATAATTTGAACCGTGTAACACACGAGATATTTGAAATGCCCGATGTAGGAGATATTATTGTGTTGAATTAACTACCCCCTAACCCTCCCGATAGAAATCGGGACAGGCTCTAAAGGGGGGGGGATGGTAACAAAGAAAAAGCCCCCTCCAACTCCCCAAAGGGGGAGAGAAATGGAAAAAGAAGTAAGAGGAAACAAGAAGTTAGAATGATAAAAGATATAATGACAGAAAATAAAATACAACTAGTAACAGAAATGTTGACACAAGTCCCCTTTAGGTGCTCCTTGAGCTTGTCCCGAGAATCGGGAGGATTTAGGGGTAAAAAGCCCCAACGGGGCGAAATCAATAGCACAGGGCGCAGCCCTGTGTGAAAATGAATAAAAGATAGAAAATATAGCCCTGAAAGGGCGTAAGCAAAATAGTAATAAAAAAAGGACTAGAAATAAATTTGGAAGAACGCTCAGCGATAGGAATATGAATAACCCCCACTTTTAAGTGGGGGATGGTAACAAACTCCTTTCCGCTAGCCGGCTTTAGCCGAATAGAAATAAAGTAAAAATAGAAACAAAATAAAAAGAATAACCCGTAGCTGAAAAGCGAGCCTCCCGATGTACATCGGGGCTGGGGGGGTTAATGACAAATGACAAATAGGGTAAAACACATAGCAAAACTTTTTATCTTTCTAACAACAGTATTGTTGTTAGCCGGATCACGCTATGCCTATGCCCAGGAAAATACAGGCTCTAATCCCTATCTCGAATCTGAACATGCTTATGCCGTGAATATTGGTAAAGCAGCCAATGCAAAGCGTTGGATCGTAACCGATAAAAACGGTCATAGCCATCAAATAACCACTACCAATGAAGACACTTTCGATTGGTTCGATATTGAACCGGCTACAACGAATGGCACAAATGAAATTGTAACCATTTTCTTCGATCGTGATATTTTTGCCCCCGGTGGCTCTTTAATTGGTACATGGTATTTGCAATATTT
>JAQIDF010000410.1 GCA_027858145.1 Prolixibacteraceae bacterium
AATTAGCTACATTATCCCATAAGCTTGTTAGCGTTACTTCGTCCATAATTATAGTTTTAATTTAAAATGAAAATCAATATAACTATTTTCGATGGAAAATAGTTTAAAAAAAATAAAGAAATTATTGATATTAGATCAAGCGACTTTAGAAGACTTGTAACGCCTTATTTTTATATTTAAATAGGCAAATGCAATAGTCATAAACGGGCTTATAATATTGAAAAATGCGTAGGGGGCATATGCAAAAGTCTCTACACCCAGCACTTTAGCCTGTGTTGCACCACAAGTGTTCCATGGTATAAGTACCGAGGTCATCGTTCCTGAATCTTCAAGAGTTCGGCTTAGGACTTCGGGTTTCAATCCTTTTTTGGCATAAGAGTCTTTAAACATGCGTCCCGGTACTACAATCGAAATGTATTGGTCGGACGCTGTCGTGTTAAAAAACAAGCATGTTACCACGGTTGAAGCCACCAGCGAACCGGTCGATTTTGCCCGCTCAACTATGGGGCGGGTGATTCTTTCCAACAGACCGCCGGCTTCCATAACACCACCAAAAACCATAGCTGTAAGTATTAACCAAACAGTGTTCAGCATACCACGCATGCCCGTTGTGCTTAGTAGCTCGTTTACCGCTTTAACATCGGTATTAAGCGAAACATCACCAAACATAGCCTGCATTACCGCCATGTATGAGGCTTTGAAATAGTTTTCACCGGGAACGAGGTATTCAATGGTCTGTGGTTGAAAAATAACGGCAAACAATCCGCCCAGCAATGTGCCAATCATCAATGAGGGGAGTGGTGGTATTTTCATCACAATAACCACGAACAGGGTAACCGGAACTAACAAAAGCCAGGGGGTGGTGTTAAAAGTAGTTTCAATCGCATTTTGAACGGAGCTAACATCTACCGCCTGTGACTGATAATCGTAAAAAAAACCAATTACCAGAAAAATAATTAAAGTGATAATCATTGACGGGATGGTTGTTTGGGTCATGTAGCGAATGTGTGTGAACAAATCGGTCCCGGCCATAGCGGGAGCCAAGTTTGTAGTATCTGACAAAGGCGATATTTTATCGCCAAAATATGCTCCCGAAATAATGGCACCCCCCACAATTGCCGGTTCAAAGCCCATGGTTTTTCCAATGCCAAGTAATGCCACGCCAATTGTTGCCACTGTAGACCACGAACTGCCTGTGACTACCGATACAATGGCGCTTACTATAACAGCAGTAACCAAAAAAACTTTAGGGTGAATAATATCGAGACCGTAATAAACCATAACCGGAATGGTGCCACTAATGAGCCACGTGCCGGCCAGTGAGCCGATGAGTAGCAGGATAAGCATAGAGGGCATGGCCGAACCTATGGTCTTAACAATACGGCTGTTGATGCTTACCCAATTAAAACCCAACCTCCAGGCCACAACAATACCTGCCGAAGCTGCTAAAAGCAATGCTATCTGGTTTGGGCCATCAAGCACATCATCAAATAAAAACACATTGGATGTAAGCATTGCAATGAGAAGGATTATTGGAATGAGTGCTGCAAATAGCGTGGGCTTTCGGGTCATAAATATGATGGTTTGTTAAAAACAGATAAACTCGGATACGAATATAAGGATTGTTTGCTTATTGTTTTGCTATCTTTGTTGCTTTTTAAAGCTTTAATCTGAATCAGATTGCTTGATTCAACTTCAAAATGTAAACTTTTTTAAACTTAGTAACTATGAAACATTTTACTTCAGTATATGATTTGCCCGATTTGAGAAAAGGGCTTGAAGAAGCGTTTTTGGTGAAGAAAAATCCATACGGATTTCAGCATTTGGGTAAAAACAAAACCATGATTCTCATGTTTTTTAATTCAAGCCTTCGCACACGTCTCAGCACCCAAAAAGCTGCCGAAAACCTGGGGATGAATGTCATTGTTCTGGATGTAAACCAGGGTGCATGGAAGCTCGAAACCGAGCGTGGTGTGATTATGGATGGTGATAAAGCCGAACACCTGCTCGAAGCAGTGCCTGTTATTGGTTCGTATGCCGATGTAATTGGTGTACGTTCATTTGCACGCTTCGAAAGTAAAGAAGAAGACTACAATGAGGTTATATTAAACCAATTTGTAAAACACGCCGGTGTGCCCGTAGTTAGCATGGAAGCTGCAACAAGGCATCCTTTGCAAAGTTTTGCTGACCATGTTACTATTGAAGAATATAAAAAAGTTGAAAAACCCAAAGTAGTCCTGACCTGGGCACCACACCCCCGTGCTTTGCCCCAGGCTGTACCTAATTCATTTGTAGAGTGGATGCGCCAGACTGATTATGAACTGGTGGTAACACATCCTGA
>JAQIDF010000279.1 GCA_027858145.1 Prolixibacteraceae bacterium
TTGGGTTAAAACTCCGTTTTTAGCACATTATTGTATGCTTCTGTATCATTTAGGCACAATAATTTTTGCCCTGCAATATTACGAAACTTTATGTACATCCCCAATTGCCTGTAAGTGTCAGTTAGGGTTAAATATTTGCATAATTACCATAATCGTCTAATTTTGTTTAATCATAAAATCTATAAATTATGAACCTCGAAACCAAAAGGCTAAAACTAAGGGCTACGATGCCGGAAGATAAATCTGATATTTTTGAATATCGTTCCGATCGTGAAACTAATCGCTACCAGGGGTGGATACCGAAAAGCCCCGATGATGTTGATGTATTTTTTTCGCGGCTCTCAGCTGAGCCCAACATACCGGATTCGTGGTTTCAGATGATGCTTGTCGATAAGGAATCAGGATTGATTATTGGCGATTTGGGCATGCATTTTTCCGATGATTTAAAACAAGCCGAAATTGGTTGTACATTAAATAAAACTTATCAGGGCAAAGGCTTTGCTACCGAAGCCCTCACCCGGGTTGTTGATTACCTGTTTAACAATCTGGAAAAGCATCGGGTTTTTGCATCGGTACATCCCGAAAATACAAGTTCAATCAAGCTGCTCGGCAGACTTGGTTTTAGAAAGGAAGCTCATTTTGTTGAAAGTTTTTATGCCAACGAAAAGTGGGAAGACGACCTCATATATGCGATACTCGAACGGGAATGGTAATGCTTTTTTTGTAACTTTATTATTTTAAACGTCATAACCTATGAAAGCCCGTGTGTTTTTCTTTATAATGTGTTTTTCGGTATTAGGAATATCAGCTAAAGCACAGCAAGTTTCGGCTCAATTTATAAACACGAACGATTCATTAAAGTCGGCTTTTTTAAATGCCGTTGAAGTTGATAGTTTGCTTTATATCGAGGATGTTTGCCCCGAAATAGATACAACCGGACGAATACCGTTATTGTTGGTGCATGGATGGAAATTTGGAGAAGTACCTTCATCTCCAAGTGGAGGCTACTGGAATTTTTTCAGGGATTATTTAAAAGACGATCCTGAGTTGGTAGGAAAATATAAACCCTATTATGTGAAATATTGGTCAAATTATGTTTCGGTACCTATGATTGCAAAAGAGTTTCGTCGTAAAATTGAAGAATATGGTTTTCATGAGCGCAATATTGTTATTGCGGCACACAGTATGGGGGGATTGGTTGCACGTTCGTACATGGAAGAGCAGGTTTTTTCAACCGGTATTTATGAAGGGCAAAAATGTGGCGAAATGGTTGATTTGCTCATAACCCTTAGTACTCCACATCATGGTTCACCTATGGCAAATGGTCCGGCACGAAATGACCATTATAATTTATTCATGAAAGTTCTGCTTACATTATTTGAAGGAGCTGTTTTTAACGAAACACAGTATTCCGATGTTAATCGGAGTGATTTGAGATGGGATAATTACGATGACCTGATGGATTATGAATTGTTTGCTGATGAAAAAAATCTTTGGTTGGATTCTCTGAACAAGAAGTCTGAATTTTGTCCCAAAACGACGTGCTATTTTGGTTCTGTGAAAGGGGATAAGAATGCTTCTACCAATACCACCGTGGGGCAGTATAAATTAGGGGCATATCTCATCGAAGAGGGTTTTGCTTTCAGTAATGATGGTATTGTGCCTGTGGTTAGTGCAAAGATGGATGAGTACCAAGTAAAAAGACTTCGTTATTTTGATGGATACAATCATGCTGATATTATCCGCGGTATTGATGGTAAGCGTGAAGAACTTTTTGATTCGTTGAAAATTGATTTGTTGGAAGTGATAGAAGAGAATAAGGTTGAGGTGCAAATTATTGAACCCTATGGCGGTCAGATTGATGTACCGCTGTTGCCATGTTTTGCAGTGGAGACAATAACCGGGGCAAGCGAATATGTATTCCAGTATCACCCTGCCGAAGGCCCCGAATCGTGGGCCAAAGGTTATTCATCGGAGAATGCACGGGTTTGTGTGCCATATCGTCTCGAAGAAGAGCTTACGCCGGGGATGCGCTATCATCTATCGGCTCGTGCTATGGTTAACGGGCGGTGGACCTACACCGACACGGTGCTGTTCACAGCCGAAGCTTCGCAACCATACGACTTTGCTATTACTACACCCCAAAACGGCGACTCACTGGAAACAGAAGCCATTACCGTGGATTGGAACCGTTCAGTAGGTGCCGACAATTACAGAGTGGAGCTGGTGCAGGGTGTAAGTGTGTTTGAAAGTCAGCTGCTTGAAAATACCGATACTACATTTGAACTCGATATAAGTGATTTGCTTTTTTACGAGAATGCCGGTGTTATTGTTTATGCGATAAACGGGTACGGACATACAACCGATACCAGCACCATCATCAGAAAGTTCAAAACGGGGGTTGAAGCATTCACTGAAAGCAATGTTACGGGACTGAAAGTGTACCCCAACCCTGTAAATAATCAAACGATTATTGAAATTGAAGCATTGGCCAATATGCCAGGGGTTAAGCTTGTACTTTTTGATCTGGCCGGGAAAAAAGTTACAACCATGAAACCTGAGCTACAAGAAGGTGGTATTTATTGCTTAGCGTGGCAACATTTATTAAAAAACCAAACCTTGCAAGCGGGCACATACATTTTGCAAGTTGAAACATTGAAAGGGATTAAAGAAATAAAGGTGGTAGTCTCTAATTAAACCATGTTCTTATTAAGGAGGCATATAGCAACATTGCACCCACAGGCCACCGGGCCGGACGGAGGCGAAAAGCCTGACGATGACGGCCCCGATGTTGAGCTGGCCGGCAGGAGCGACCGGGGGGAGCTACCTGCCGGCCATGCGAAACACGGGAGCCGGCGAGACAGATTGAAGCCGTAGGCCGATAAGCCCGCCAAATAATAAAAGTTGTTAAACTATGGCGTGGCTTACAATAAAGATGGCATTGCGTTTGTTATATTGACACGGCACCCGAGCGGATGCTTAAAAAGATTTAACTATGGATAC
>JAQIDF010000456.1 GCA_027858145.1 Prolixibacteraceae bacterium
CATTTTGATGTTGTCATATATCAATCTTTATAAAAATGTTTGAGTAAATATAACATTAAAAGCACGTAACAGTTTTTGAAAAGCAGATTATTATTTTGTTTAAAGTCAAATAATATTTAATTTTATCATTAATAGACAGATTTTATCATAATAACATTTTTTTATCTAATATTGAACAATCAAAATGTAAAACCTCTTAACTCTTAAACACAATGCATTTTAAAACCAGACCTTTTTTTTATTTATTCATTTTTGTCTTAATAAATACAATTACCACAGCTCAAGATTTTCGTTCATCTAAAATTTTAGATTTTTCAACTTCAGGAAAAAATGTTTTCGCAACTGATCAGAACGGGAACATATGGGCTTGGGGAGCAAATAATAATACAATAAACACAGATTCTGAAACAATTATTAAAAAACCTTTTTTTTTAGGAAATTCTTTTAAAAAAATACAACCATTTGAATCCTACACATTAGCCATTGATAACAATAATCATTTTTGGTCATGGGGAAAAACAGAAAGTAAATACAGTTCTGTGGTTTATCCAAAAACTAAACAATCAAACAGGTTAGAGATATTACAAATAAATAGTGGAGTATTTATTGATATAAAAGGAAAACTCTTCACGTTTGATAAAACAAAGCTCAACAACGATCTCAATTACGAAGAATGGACAAGTGCGATAATGGAGGAAAAAACATTTACACACGTAACCTCAAGCGATAGGCACACAATAGCTATTGACAGCAAAGGTCGTGCATGGGGATGGGGAACAAACTCGGATTATCAACTTGGAGACTCTGTTAACTCAAGATACGACACACCTATAAATATTCTGCCAGATAAAAAATTTATAACTATATCAGCTGGCTAATTTTATACAATGGCAATAGATTCAAATCAAAATTTATGGGGATGGGGTGATAATTATAATATGAAAGCATCTGGAAATAACAATAAAAAAAACATTCTTCCAACCCACCTAATTGACTCAATAAAATTCAACCTGGTTTCAGCTGGAAATAATCACACTCTTGCAGTTGACACAAAAAACAATGTTTGGGCATGGGGAAGAAACTTTGAAGGTGAATTAGGTATAGGATATAATTCAGAAAGTAAAACTCCAAGAATAATTTTCAAAAGTGATAGTATTAAAAAGATAAAAGCGATAGAAGGTTTGTCAATAATCCTTGAAGATAATGGTAAATTATGGATCTTTGGAGATAACACTTATAGTCAATCTGCCAATGGTAGGTCCTACAAAGAAAATCAACCAACACTTTCATTTCAATCAACACCATCTTCAAATGTATTTCCTGGATATTACCATACCATCATAATCAATAAGGAAAATAGTCCTATGAGTTTAGGAAGATATATATTTGGACAATTAGGTTATGATATCAATTCTAATGTACACTATCCCACAAACATTCCTATAAATAAAAAAATAAAAAAAGCAGCGGCTGGAGAAAACTTTTCCCTTGTTATTGATGAAGACAATCACATCTGGTCTTGGGGACTTAATTATCAGGGACAATTAGGACATTGGTATTCTGCCAATACTTTTAATGGATATAGCACTCCTATTAAAATATCAAATATTAAATTTAAAGAGGTCGTTGCCGGTCAAAAACATGTATTAGCCATTGACGAGACAGGTCAACTTTGGGCTTGGGGGAGCAACTCTGACAGACAAGTTGGGAATGACTCTAAATATTCTACTGCTAGTCTCACTCAAATCAACAATGGGATTAAATATGAAAAAATATCAAGTTTTTGGAGAAGTTCATATGCCATAGATGAAAATGGTCAACTTTGGGCTTGGGGCAATTCGGAAAATTATCAGTTAGGCAATGGTTGGAAATCCACACGAAGTTCCCCTATTAAAGTCTTGACCAATAAAATAATAACCAATGTCTTTGCTGGTGCGAAACATGTTTTAGCTCTTGATAACAACAATACATTATGGGCGTGGGGTCTAAATGAAAATGGTCAACTTGGTATTGATAAAAACGACTATGTTGCATGGTCACCATCGATTGTTTCTACTGAAAACAATATAGATACTTGCGCGGCCGGAGCGAAACACACTCTATTACTAGATAAACATGGAAAGTTGTGGGTAACTGGTGACAATACTTATGGACAGTTAGGGCTGGACAATAAAGAAAACATCTTCAAACCAACTTTTTTGATGCAGAATATAAAATACATCGCATGTGGAGCTTATAACTCCTTTGCAATAGACAGCCTAGAAAATATATGGGTGTGGGGACGTAATAGTTATGGCCAGCTAGGTTTAAATGGAGGTGTGATCAACACAAAACCAACCCACGTCAACTATTGTTATAACAAATTAGAAATAATCTCAGATTTTGATACTCCACAATGCCCCGGAAAAACGGTAAAATTATATACATCAAACTATTTTGCAAATCATCATTGGTCCACTGGAGAAAAAAAGGACACTATTGAAGTAAACAAAAACAGTATAATAAAACTTACTGCCGGTTCAAACAATAATTGTCTTAAGGAGTGGAAAGATTCAATAATCGTTAATTTCTTGGAGCTGCCAGAACTTAAGATACACAGCAATCTCGACATGCCACAATGTGAGGGTATTCCAATTCAACTTCATATTTCTGAACCATTTAAGAATGCTAATTGGTCAAATGGTTTAACTCACGATACAATAATAATCAATAATCCTGGCAAATATAATGTCATCGCAAGCGACAGCTTCGGATGCAAAGATAATTGGAATGCATCAATTGATATTGAGTATTATAATCTACCAGAGCAACCAGAAATTTTTCATGTAGATAACTTGATATATTCATCATGGAAAGACAGCAATATATGGTTCTTAGATGGAAATAAATTAGATATAACTAATGATACAATTACACTTTCATCGTCAGGGTTATATACTGCACAAGCAATAAACAAACATGGATGCTTATCTCCATTATCTAACAAAATGGAAGTTACAATAACAAACAATGATCATATTTCTAATAATATAATTATTCAACCTAATCCAGCAGATGACTATATTCATATCACGGGCATACCCTTGTATCATAATAATACCATATGTTTGTATGACATTAATGGCACACTATTAAAAAAATTAAAATTAAATAGTCCTGAGATTCTAATTGACATTTCATCTTTAAAAACTGGTACATATATTGTTGTTTTAAACAATCAATTTAATGAATCAAGAAAAATATTGAAGAAATAAAGGATATAAACTTAAAGATTTACAAGGAATTATATCACAACCAAATCAAATACAATGAAAATAATATCATGGAATGTAAACGGCATACGTGCCATTACCAAAAAGAACTTTTTTGCCGATATTGAAGCCTTAGCCCCCGACATACTGTGCGTGCAGGAAACAAAAGCGCAGGATGGTCAGGTTACCGAAGCGCTCGAACCACTTAACGGCTACCACATTTATTCAAATTCGGCCGAAAAGAAAGGATATTCGGGAACGGCCATCCTGTCGAAAAAAGAGCCGCTATCGATATCAAAAGGCATTGGCATTGACAACCACGACAATGAAGGCCGTGTGCTATGTGCTGAATATGAAAACTTTTACTTAGTTACAGTGTATGTTCCAAATTCGGGAAGCGAATTGAAAAGACTGGATTACCGCCAGCAGTGGGATGTAAGTTTTCTGAATTACCTGAAAGAACTCGAAAAAAAGAAACCGGTAGTTGTTTGCGGTGATTTCAATGTAGCTCACAAACCCATTGACCTGGCACGACCGAAAGCCAATTACAACAAACATGCGGGATACATGCAGGAAGAAATTGATGGTATGGATCGTTTCACAAGCAACGGCCTTGTAGATTCTTTTCGACACTTTTATCCAGATAAAACCGATGCATATACCTGGTGGAGTTATCGTGCCGGAGCACGTGGTAAAAACGTAGGCTGGAGGATTGATTATTTTCTGGTTAGCGAAGGTATTATCTCAAATATTAAATCAGCTGACATTAACAGTGATATTATGGGAAGCGACCATTGCCCCATAGCATTAGAACTATAACTATAAAAAAGCAATAGGATACAATCGCTCCAATGGCTGTCATCAACTTAGAACACAGGTTGATACGGCCAAACCTATTAACTGTTATCGCTAATCCACTGAAGTTTCTTCTTGTCGATAATTTTTACTTTTTTACCGGTTATTAAAATGACGCCATCACTTTCGAACTCGCTAAGAATACGGCTAACACTTTCCCTGCTGGTATCAATTAAATTGCCTATTTCGTTGCGCGACAGAGGTATATTAAAGGATGTAGCGTTATAAATACGATTACTTAAATCGAGCAAAACATCTGCAATATTGCTCCTTATCTGTTTTTGTGTTCGAGCGGCACATTTCCTGAATGACTCAATTTCATAATTGCAAAGCATTAGCATTATTTCGTAGGCAAACTTATCATTTTGAGCCAACAGGTTCTTAAAGGTTGCCAGATCGATAAAACATACCAATGATGGTTCAACTACGGTTACCGAGTAATTGTTTATTTTATCGCCAAAAGTATTGGGTATTCCTAAATAGGTAGGCGCTTTAATCAATTTAATAATTTGTTCGTGATAAGGCCCTGTGATATGGATTTTGGCAAGTCCTGTTTTCAAATATGCAATATTCGAAGACAAAGCCCCCTGCCGCATCAACAAATCTCCTTTTTTTAAAGCAACTGACGCACAGCCAATTGATAACTGATAGATTTGTGACCCTGTCAACTTTCTTGCTGCATTAGATTTATAAATGCATTTTTCACAATTGTTTACCATATTTTCCTGTATAAATTTTCCAAACTTACAAAATGTGATACGAATCACAAAATAATGTAGCGAGCATCACTCCATAATATCTAAATATGAAGATAGTTTGATGTTAGTTTGCACAAGTAAATTAATCAATAATAAAATGACAGAATTAGAACAAAACGTTGAGCAACAGATTAAGCAACTTCAGGAAGAAGTTGCCCAACTAAAAAGCAAAATAGAAGCTGTTGAGAACACGAATAAAGATCAGTTATCAATGGCTGTTGTGTCGGGGGATATGGACAAAATTTTAGCCACAATGGTTATTGCACTTGCCGCTGCTGCTATGGATACCGAGGTGAAATTATTCTTTTCATTTTGGTCACTCTCGGCTCTTAGGGATAAAAATAAAACTGCACCAAACAAAAACCTGATTTCAAAAATGTTTGGAATGATGCTACCTAAAGGAAGAAACAAATTAAAACTGTCTAAATTAAATATGGCAGGAATGGGACCAATGATGATCAAATCATTGATGAAAAAGCAAAATGTTCTTTCATTGGATGAAATGTTTAAGCAGGCCGATGAGCTAGGAGTTGAGATTACGATATGCGAAATGTCGATGAATCTTATGGGCTTCAAAAAAGAAGAAATGATCGATTATTCCCACCTTCGCTATGCAGGTGCAGCCACCTTTGTTGGTGATGCGGGAGAAAGTAGTGCTCAATTATTCATATAAAAGAATTCATAACACATAAAACATTGATATCATGACACAAGACGAATTAAAAGGATTAGAAGTTGCAAAATCAGTTGATGCAAGAGGAACCGCATGTCCGGGGCCATTATTGGAAGCAAAAAAGGCCATTGGTACAATTAGTACAGGTGATATTATGGAGATTCTATCAGCCGATGAAGGAACACGAGTTGACATTCCAAAATGGTGTACTAAAAAAGGCCATGAATATTTAGGATCAGTTGAAGAAAGTGGATTTTTCAAAATCTTCATGAAAAAAAATAAGTAGAAAATGCCAAATACAGCACCACAAAAAGCAAAAATTCTGGTTTTCTCTACTGAAAAAATTTCTGACCCTGCCATCGATATGGCGGGGTTACTAAAATTACATTATCCACCTACAGTAAATACCATTACTTTGCCCTGTTCGAGTGGTGTGAAACCCAGATGGATTTTACACGCATTTGAGAAAGGCTTTGATGGGGTATTTATTGCAGCTGATGGAAGCGATTGCTCATATGGCGAAAGCTGTACTGAAAAAACGGGAAATATTGTGGCAAAAACACATGAGATGATGAAAGAACGGAACATAGATCCAGCTCGTTTAAAAATGGCTGCACTTTGTTCTGTTTGTAGCGAGGCTTTTGTAAAACATGTGAAAAGTTTTAACGAGTATCTGATTAAATCTTCGAAGTAACAAATATGCAATCACAAATAATAAAAGAGTCCTTCGACACCTTAGTAGTTGGTGGTGGGATTGCTGGTGGAGAAGCAGCTTTAAATCTGGCAAATAATGGGTATAAGGTTCTAATTGTAGAGAAAGACCTTTCGATAGGTGGAAAAATGATCTTGCTAAGCAAAGTGTTTCCCACATTAGATTGTGCTGCTTGCATAACAACGCCTAAAGTTTCCGAGATCTCACGGCACCCTAATATTACAATTTTTACTAAAAGTGAGGTTAAAAATATTGATAAAATTGGGGCTAAAGATTTTGTTGCAAATGTGACCAAACAACCACGATATGTTCATGTTGACGATTGCACCGGCTGTCAGTTGTGTGAAGAAGCTTGCCCTGTAAGTGTTACAGATCAATATCAATTTGATTTGGTGGGAAGAAAAGCAGCTTTTATTCCTTTTAGCATAGCCAGCCCGAAAGTAGCTGCCATCGATATTGAAAACTGCACCTTGTGTGGAGCGTGTGAACGAGCTTGCCCCACCAATTGTATCGACTTTACGCAAGAAGAGGAAAACTATGAAATTCAGGTAAAATCGGTGGTTGTAGCTACCGGATTTAAATTGTTTGATCCATTGATGATACCACGTTACGGTTTTGGATTGTACAAAAATGTGATTACCTCAATGCAAATGGAACGACAGCTGGCTCCAACGCGACCTTTTAATACCGTACTTCGACCCAGCGACGGGAAGATGCCCGACAATATTGCCTATGTGCTATGCACCGGCTCCAGAGATCTTTCTGTGGGAAATCCCATCTGCTCACAAATTTGTTGTATGTACTCGATAAAACAAGCGCAACTGATTATGGGATCGCTGCCGATGGCAGATGTTACCTTATATTATTTGAATATTAGGGCATTTGGTAAAGGCTTTAATGAATTTTACGACCAGGCAAAAGGCATGGGTGTTGATTTCACCAAAGGCAAAGTGGCAAAAATTACCGAAAAGGAAAACGGAAATCTGATTTTACGTTACGAAGATATTGAAACAGGTAAGGTGAGTGAATCGGAACACGATATGGTGATCTTATCTGTGGGAGTACTCCCAAATCAGGATGCGAATAAATTGTTCTCAAAAGAGGATTTAAAAGAAGATCGTTTCCATTTTGTTAATCAACCTGATATTTTGGCCAGTCCTGCTAAAACAAGTATTGAAGGTGTTTTTGTAGCTGGCACCGCTACAGGGCCTATGGATATACCTGATTCCATTCTATCGGCAGGTGCTGCAGCTTCAGAAACTATTAGTTATTTAAGCCGTAAAAAATGAAAAAAAAGATAGGAATTTATATTTGCCATTGTGGAGGTAATATTTCCGACTATGTAGATGTTGAAAAAGTAAAAAAGGCCGTTGAAAACGACGCTGATATCTTTCTTGCTAAAACAACGATGTTCGCTTGTGGTGATACCAACCAAAATGAAATGGTTGACGACATCACAAACATGAAACTCAATGGTGTGGTTGTTGCCTCTTGTTCACCGAAACTACACTTGCAAACTTTTAGATCGGTTTCGGAAAGAGCCGGATTAAACAAATATCAGTACGTCCATGCAAATATCAGGGAGCAGGTTTCGTGGCCACACTCTGATGATAAATTGGGAGCTACCGAAAAAGCTATTAAACAGGTTAAAGCAGCAATTGCTAAAGCCCGTTTGGCTGAACCACTGGAGCCCATGACCATTACTGCTCAAAAAGCAGTTGCAGTTATTGGCGCCGGGGTAGCCGGAATTAAAGCAGCATTGCAACTTTCAGATATGGGTACGCAGGTTTACCTTATCGAAAGAGAACCATTTGTTGGTGGCCGTACCGCTCAATGGGAAAGAATATTCACCTCGAACGAAACAGGTAAAGAAATCATTTCCCGTTTGTATAAAGACATTTTATCGCGCGACAACATTACCGTGTTTACACAGGCCGAAGTTGTTGATTACTCGGGAAGTATAGGCGATTTTAAGTTGATGGTGAAAGTAGCTCCTCGATTCATCAGGGAGCATTGTGTTGAAGACAATCTGCAAAAAGCAATTGATGTTTGCCCGGTTGAGGTGCCTGACAGTTTCAATTTTGAAATCAACAGCAGAAAAGCCATTTATAACCATTACCCAAGTGAGTACCCTTACCTTCCTGTTATCGACATACAAAACTGTACCAGGTGTGGCGAATGTGAAAAAGTGTGCAAAAACATCGATTTTTCTCAAAAAGAAGAAACCTTAAATTTACAAGTTGGATCCATTTTGATGGCCACTGGTTTCGACCCTTATACACCTGCCGACAATGAATATGGCTATAAGCATATCGACAACGTAATAACATTGCCCCAATTTAAACGTTTGCTCGCTTTAAATGACAGTAAGCTAATGTATAATGGGAAAGTTATTAAAAATATAGCCTATATCTATTGTGTTGGTAGTCGTCAAGTAAACGGCGACAATAAATATTGTTCACGATATTGCTGTACTTCTACCATTCACGCTGCCATTCATGCAAAGGAAAAATTCGGCAACATCAACAACTACCATTTTAACCGGGGCATCAGAACCTACGGTAAGCAAGAGTTATTGTACGATGAATCATCCCGAATGGGCGACATCTATCTGCAATTTTTTGAAGATGGTGAACCTCAAATTTATAAAGAGGGTAATAAAACCATCGTAAAAGTTAAAGATGTTTTAACCAAATATAAGGAGTTAGAGGTTGAAGCCGATTTAGTGGTATTGGTAACCGGAATGGTGCCCAGAAAAGACAATGCCATAGGTTCCTTACTGAAATTACCAAGAGGCAGGGATAAGTTCTTTAATGAAATACATATGAAACTTCGACCTGTAGAAACAGTTATCGATGGTGTTGCTATTTCGGGAGCCTGCCAGGGACCTAAAAATGTAACAGAATCGGTCAATTCAGCACTTTCAGCAGCAACAAAATCATTCTCAATTGTGAGCAAAGGAGAAATCGATTTAGAACCGGTTATTGCCATAATCGATAAAGACAATTGCACCTGGTGCGGTGCCTGCGCTGAGGCTTGCCCTTACGATGCCATTCAAAAGACGGTAGATGGAGACAAATCATATGCAGTACTAAACTCAACTGTTTGTAAAGGATGTGGAATGTGCTTGCCTGTTTGCCCAAGCGATGCCATTGATTTAACCGCATATTCAAACCACGAAATTGAAAATATGATAGATGCATTGCTTTAAGTTTGCTTTGGGCAATTTATTTTGATAAATGTTTAAACGAATGAAAATAATATTAATAAACATATACAATGGAAGTTGAAAAAGGTAAAACGGCAAAATATCTAAAAGAGAAAAGGAAAGTTCCAGCTTCGGTGTTAGAGAATCTGAAAGAGTTTACCAAAATAAAAAAAACAATTCTTACAGCACTAAAAGAATCAGAGATGACCATTCCTGAGTTGTCGAAAAAATTAGATATGTCAACACCTGATGTAACCTATTATGTGATGACTTTGCAAAAATATGGTTTTATTGCAACGGGCGAAATTGATGATATGGATGAATATTTTAACTACAAAATCAAAGAATAATGGCTAGAATAAATCCTGAATTCTCAAAAGAATTAAAAAAATACGGGGGCTTCGATTTAAACGCCTGTTACAATTGCGGAAACTGTACTGCCGTGTGTTCTTTGTCAACCTCCGAAAACTCATTTCCGCGGGAAATGGTTCGCTATAGCGTTTTGGGTCTGGAAAGCGAAATTGAAACATCGCTCAATCCATGGCTGTGCTATTATTGTGGTGATTGTAGTTCTACCTGCCCGCGCGAAGCCGATCCTGGTGAATTAATGATGTCGCTACGCAGATGGCTCACAGGCAAGTATGATTGGACCGGACTGTCGGGTTTGATTTACCGATCGCTAACCGCTAGTATTATCGCTTTTGTAGTAGTTGCTATTGGCGTAATCGCATTTGCTTATGCTCAGGCTTTCAACCTGGAAACCATTTTACATATTGGACACTATTTCGAAATGTTCGCTATTGGTGGTGTTTTTGCAATTATACTATTGCCTAATATTATACACATGTGGTACTTAACCATTTTAAAGCCGAAAACGAAAGTTAGTTTAAAAACTTACATTAAAAGCATTGGTGATTTATTCGTTCACATGTTTACCCAAAAAAGAACATTGGGCTGCGACGATAACAAAACCAGATGGTTCGAACATTTTATTTTGGTGATCGGCTACCTCTCACTCCTATTTACAACAGTATTTCTCGATTGGTTTTCAGCACAAAACTTATTCATTATTTTGCTGGGGTACGTTGAAAGTGCAATAGTATTTACAGTGACTATCATTTTTGTATCTGGTCGTATTCAAAAGAAGAAAGAAGTAAGTCAGCGATCACAACCTTCCGATTGGTTTTTTGTCATCGGGTTGTTGTTGATGGGACTAACTGCATTTATTGTACGCCTGTTTATCGACCTGAATATTTTAGATAACAATGTATGGATGTACCTATTTCACCTCATTATTTTAGCTCAATGGGCTTTGATTATTGTTCCTTTTGGCAAATGGACACACTTTTTGTACCGGTCGTTTGCCATGTATTTTGATAAGCTAAAAACTTTAGAAGGAGTCTATAATGAATAGAATATTGAGCAGCAAAGATAAAAATGCAAGTCGAAGCTCAGACATTTCGTAAAATATGCATATTTTATTTGGGAAATAAATCTATTAGAACTACAACCATAAAAAAAGCAATAGGATACAATCGCTTTGAATTGCCTCCTATTGCTTTTCTATCGCTTCTTTCTTATAAATTAAATTGTAAAACCATTGGGCAATACAGCGCCTTTCTTTATCACCACAATACCATCTTTTATCGCGTAAAGCTTATTGTTTGCATCTTCTAAATGGTCGCCACCTCTAATGCTTACATCGTTTCCAATGTAGCAGTTTTTATCAACAATACAACGGTCGAGGAAGCATCTTTCACCAATACCCATTACCGTTCCATTGTTGTTCTCAAAATCGATATCAGCAAGCTCCTGGTAATGATCGTTACCCATAACATAACTGTTGGTTATGGTCGTATCCTTACCAATTCGCGAGCGTATTCCAATTACCGAATGTTCAATTTCCTTAGCATTGATAATACATCCCTCAGTAACCATAGACCTGTATAAGCAAGTACCTGATATCTTGCTGGGTGGTAAGAGCCTGGCGTGGGTGTAAATTGTTCTTTCTTTATCGAACAAGTTAAACGCCGGAATTTCATCAGTGAGTGCAAGGTTTTCTTCGTAAAAAGCATTAATATTTCCAATATCAGTCCAATACCC
>JAQIDF010000460.1 GCA_027858145.1 Prolixibacteraceae bacterium
AACTTACCAATAATAGCCCAAACCGCTTATTCAACTGATGCTGATAAAGCAAAAGCAATGGAAAGTGGATGCATCGACTTTTTAAGTAAACCCATTAATCATCAAATATTAATAGCCAAAATTAGAAAACAACTTGAAAAAGTATAAAAAGTAAAAACCTGGTTACAATTTATCTAATAATTTCGTTTGAAAAGTAATTTTTAAATTGAGCATTATCAACGATAGTGAATAAATAGGGTTAGAAGCTATTGAAATGGGCATGATTCGGTTGAACCACAAATGCGCATTTGAGACGAATGAAATTATATGTTCTGTTTCTTACTGCCGAAATACTCAGCTATGCCACGAAGTGGCTATATTTGAATAACCCCCGGTGGAGCTAGCGGAACCGGGGGTTGAAGAATAGCCAATGCCCCCCAGCCCCGAAGTGGGCTGAACAATATCATAAATAATCTTTGTTGAACCCTTTCAGGGTTCTGTTTGTGCCGATTGCTGTATCCGCCGGCTTTACCGGCGGTTATTCAAATTAAGTCCTTTCAGGACATATCAAATAATGTTTCTATTTGATTCTTGAAGCTTATAATAGGTTCATTTCCCTGATTAGTATTTTATTTAATCCAAAGCTTTAAGCGAGTGTGGCAAAATATAAAACAATCAAAAATATGTTATATCAAAATCCACCCCAATTATGAAGTGATCCCTATTTTATCATGTTGCCAATTTTAATACCAAGGTAAATTGTGCGTGGCAGCGACGGACCGTACATGTAGCCGGGATCACGGTCAATTCCTTTGTCAAAATCAGATTGATACGCATTCAAAATGTTTTTAACGCCGGCCGAAAGTTGCATAGTCGCACCATTGATACGGATGTCGTAAGTTGCTTTTAGCCCCAGATCAACAAACGGGTTCGATTCACGAAGTTCTCCTTCTTCCGGCTTTTCAATTTGATTTCCAAAGTACGGCACTAACATTCTCCCGGTATAATTAGCGGTGGTTGAAAAACCTAATTTATATGTTGGGTTCCAGTCTAATGATAAAAATCCATAGCTGTTGGGTGTGCGGAAAAATCTTTTTTCGCCAAACTCCTGTACTTCTTCATAAGTGCTTTTCTGGAATGTAAAACCCGATTTCAATGCAAGTGATCTTCCCGGAATCACATTGAATTCTAAATTTACACCTTGTACTTTTGCACCACCTTCAGAGTTGGTGCGGGTGTATACTACCACGCCATTTTCGTCAGCTTCGCCATATTCGTTGGCAAAAGCATTGTTTAACTTGGTATAAAAACCTTCGGCCAAAAAGCTAATGTAAAGATTGCCTATTTCTTTATTAAAGTCGATTGATGCCATGTAGCTGTGACTGGTTTCCTGTGTTAGGTTTGGATCGTTTTCGTGCAGTACCTGTCGTGAGCCTGATGTTTCAATATGCAAATTTTCATCGAAAATCTGTGGTGCGCGGTAACCTTGCGAGTAGCTGGCACGTGCCTGTAAGTAATCGAAAACATCATATTTTAAAGTTAGTCTGGGACTGAATACATTGCCTGTTTTATCTTCGCTCGTTTTAGTAGCATCGGTAATCAGATAGTGGTCGTAGCGTCCACCTGCTGAAATGCTTAGCTTGTTGATGCTAAAATCGTACTGAGCAAAAACTCCTGCAGTCGTACTTTTTTGGTCGGCGACAAGCGTGTTTTCGGTGTGGGGGATATCAACAATTTTGCCGTTTTTAATTACAGCATTTTCATAATCAGGGTATCCCAGTTTTGTATCGGTCAGCCATTCCTGCCTGATTTCAATACCGGTTGTAAGGTTCGATTCACCAAGTACAGCATTATATTGTGTGCCGGCATTATAGGTAAAACCTTTGGTTGTTCCGTAATCTTTAAGCGATTTATCAGCACCGTAGTACGAATCGCGAATCACTTGCTGTCCGGATATATACACCGACCATTTATCATATTGTCTGAAAAACTGGTCGAAATTCAGTGCCCCGGTGGTAATGTTATGGTTAACGGCTTCTGAAATGTTTGATTCATGTAGCGGATGATCAAACATATCGCCACCCCTGCGACTCTCTTTAATGTTGAAGAAATCGCCGGTGATTTTATTACGTGTCCCGAATCTGTGAAAAATACGTGTACCAACGGTTGTATTGTTTATTTCCGAAAGTTCCGAGAATGAATCATTGTTTGCATCAAAAGGGTCGTGGTCGCGGTAAAAACCGTATATCGAAAGCCCGGTTTTATTGTCCGACGAAACAACCGATGCGTTGGCATTCATGCTGTAATCCTGTGCTGCACCGCCCGAGCCTTTAACGCTCACGCCCATGGTGCCGCCATTAATGCCGATTTCGTATGAATTAGAAATGGGGTCTTTCAGTATCAGGTTAATGGTTCCGGCAATTGCGTTGCTGCCATAAAGCGCAGAGCCGCCGCCACGTATCACCTCAATTCGTTCGAGCATGTTGGCCGGGATGAGTTCAAGTCCATACACGCCGGCAAGTCCGCTGAAGATTGAACGACCGTTAATAAGGATTTGCGAGTATGGACCTTCCATGCCGTTCATGCGTACCTGGTTAAATCCACAGTTCTGGCAATTATTTTCTGTGCGCAGGCCGGGGCTGAAATTAAGACCTTCACTTAGCGTAACGGCATTAACAGAGTTGAATAACTTCGCACTCAGCGTATTTACAATTACCGAAGCCTCACGACGGTTTTTCTCGTTGCGGTCGGCTGTAACCACTACCTCATCAATACCAAGAACATCTTCCGCGATATCAAATTTAAGTTCTGAAGTTTTTCCTTTTTCAATTTTGATTTCCTTTTCAGTAGGTTTGTAACCCACAGATTGTACGCGTACCGTCCATTTGCCTATGGGTAAATTGTTGAGGTTGTAGTGTCCGGTTTCGTCGGTTGTAGTGCCAATGGTTGTTCCTTTAATGGCTACAGATACGAATGGTAAGTGTTCACCGTTGCTTACCACATG
>JAQIDF010000476.1 GCA_027858145.1 Prolixibacteraceae bacterium
ATTTTTGACGGCCACCCCGCATTTTCGCTGCCGCGAAAGTGGGCGGATTGCTACAAACTTATTCCGATTATTTAGCAAATGTTCTTTTATTGCAGAGCCGCTCGCACAGGAAGTGGGCAGGCCGTGAAAATGCGGCGGCAGCGTAGGATATTACCAGAAATACGAAATGTTAAATCAGTTTATGAACAGTGATAAGATGGTGTATTCTAAATTTGCTTTAGGGAGGGAGCTTAGAAAAAAATTGAAAACTACTTTGGCTAAGGTGTTTTTACACCTAATTTTGAACTGGAATACAAAAAACAATTAAAAAATAAGGTGTTTAATTAGCGTGCATTTATTAGTTGCTGCTCAAAACGGTTGTAATTTTTCATTCCCAGTGATTTTGATTTTTCCAGATATGTTTTGGCTTTTACGATGTTGCCGGTATCAAAATATGCAACAGCAGCATTGAACCATGCTTCGGCATAAGAGGGCTTCAGTTCAATAGCTTTTTCATAGTCGTTTATAGCTTTTTGGTAATCATTTAATGCGTAATAAGCAGTGCCCCGTTCAAAATAAATTCTTTCGTCTTTAGGGATAAAGTGCAATGCAAAATCACAATATCTGATTAACGTTTTATATTCTTGTAATCTGCTTAAAAAGAAACATTTTTCGTAGTAGAAGCTGGGTACGCGTGGATTTATAGTAATTGCAGCATCAAGATTATCGATATACTCTTCAGTTCCTCGTTTAATATCGAGGTTTACTTCATATACCCTGGCTTTTTCATCATCACCAAATTCAGCAATTTGTGTAAGGCATCCCGGGTTTTTAATTAATAAATAGGTTAGTGCATTTTGAATGGTGTTGATAGTCCGTGGGGTTTTCTTATGCGGAATAACACGCAAACGGGCCATAATTACATGGGTAATATCCCATTCCTGAAACATCATCAGGGTAGAGTCGGGGTTGCGGTATTTTAGCCGGTACAGCCCTTTAAATATGTCTTTACCTTCACCGGCAATCCATGCCATGCTTGGTTTTCTACAAAGAACTTTTGAGTCCTCCCGAAGGTTTTGTCCGGCCCACTGGCAGGCTGCCATATAGTTTTGCCAATCGGGATAGTACGATTCAAATTGCTCGGTTTTTAAACCTGTATTTTCAATCTTTCGCGAAACAGAACCAACCGATTGTCCGGCCATGAGTAAAACAATAAGCCCCATGGCTGTTGCCGGTATCCACTGATTTTTTATTTTTTGTGGAGTATTGAAAAAACGGAAAGCGGCCAAAAAGATTACACCAAAGATAAGCGGAAAATAAATCATGATCAACCGTTCCTGGTCCCACCTCGTTTGTAGCATAACATATGTACCGCTAATCATAGCAGCAAGATAAAGTACAACAAACAGGTTTTTACGGTTTTTTCGTATGATGTATATTGCCGAAACAATGAAAACGGCGTACAATATTATGGTCAGAAATGTGCTGGTTTTTATATGGTCGGTAGGGAAAATTCCCATCATTTTCATGAAATGTTTTGAAAAGTATAACTCTGAGTTTTCCCAGAATCGTTGAAAGAACCCCCAAAAAGTTTCATTCCCCTCGGCCGGGTTATAGGGGTTTTTTTGCAGCAGTTTTTGTAATTGAGCTTCAAAACCAGCACCCTGAGAATCGAACGCAATTGTTTTGTAAAGTGTAAATAAAACGTGTGATATTACTGTAGCTGCTGTGTAAATTGCGGCTTTTATATATTTTTTATTAAAAAGGATATAAAAAATTGAAACCACAAATGCAGCAAGGGCTATTGCTTTTGTCTGAAATATCAGATATGTAAAAACGCCAAGTCCGACATAATGTAACCATTCATGTTTTTGTGCCCATTTTGCACGGTATTCATTATTGTGAACAACCGATAAAAAGTAGTAAATATACATTGCCTGTAGCATAAAAAAGTATGCCTCGGAATACGTAGTGCTTGCATAATCGGCTAACATGTAGCTTAAAGATGTAGCTAATGTTACAAAAGCTGCAACCGTGTATGATGAGAACTTACGGAAAAATTTATTGAGAAATAATATTGCTACAAGGTTGAATAGTAAAGATGCTCCTTTTAAAATAACCAGGTTAACTCCAAATATTGAGATAAAAAGTGCCAGCGTCATGCTGTAAAACGAGCTGTGAAAACCCGGGAATGAAAGGCCTTTAGCAAAATCATAAGCACTTTTTATATAGCCCGAATCATCGCCGCCAACTGATACATCACGGTTGAAAAGCAACAGTGATATAAGCAGTGAAACGAACAAGGAAATGTAAAGAATGATATTCGCTTTGTTTTTACAGAAAAGTTCCAAACGATCGAGCAATGGTTCTTTTTTTACTTTTTTTGAGGTCATACGGTAATCAGGTTAGTTTAATCGATACGAACAATATATTTTCACCCAAAAGTAACAAAACGAATAAAAATTACAACATAATTAACGGCCAATCAAAAATATGGCAGGGCGCTTATGCAAATCCGGTAAGTCTTTTTTCCACTCACCAATGGTTAGTGTTTTAATAAATTCAGTTTCGAGTGTCAGGTCGCAGGCCACACAAAGCCGGGTACGCGAGTCGAGTGCTTTTACCATATCCGACATCAGGGCATTGTTCCGGTACGGGGTTTCTATAAAAATGTGGGTTTGGTCATGTTTCATAGCACTTTGTTCCATATACTTGAGTGTTTTACCACGCCCGGGATGTTTGATGGGGATATAACCATCAAACGAAAAGCTTTGTCCGTTCATACCCGAGGCCATCAGCGACAGCAGAATTGATGAAGGGCCTACCAATGGCACAACCTGTAGCCCTTTTTTATGGGCTGTTTTTACAACCTCGGCACCCGGATCGGCTACGCCCGGGCAACCAGCCTCTGAAAGTACGCCAATGTCGTTTGTGCCGGCTACATCTTTTATAAATTCTACCATATCATCATGCCGTGTGCGTTTGTTTATTTCTAAAAAAGTAAGATCGTCAATTACAATGTCCTGATCTATTTTTTTTAGAAAACGGCGTGCGCTGCGTGCATTCTCAACAAAATAGAATTTTATTGATTGTACCAGAGGCTTGATGTTTGATGGTAAAACTTGATAAGGGTTTTCACTTCCCAGTGTGGTTGGTATTAGGTATATTTTTCCGTTCATGTTGTCATTTTTTGCAAAAATACATTAAATAAACGCTTTCGCTGTATTAAACAGAAATAAATCAAAATGCATTATTGACATGTTTGCTGTTGCCAATGGTTAGCAGCGTTGGTAGCATACTACTACTCATGATGGTAAAATATAGAAATGTAATGTATTTTTGCTCAGTATTCTGCATGTCGCCGGTAACAAAAATC
>JAQIDF010000029.1 GCA_027858145.1 Prolixibacteraceae bacterium
TCTTCAATTACGTAGTGTTTTATGTTGGCTTGCCTGAGAAGGTCATCGATGCTTTTTGCAGCACCTTCGCAGTATCCGTATTTTATGGCTTCGTTTGTAGTAAATGTTAATACTTTGCCTGTGTCAATTATGCCGGGAATATAAAGATCCTCGTCAACCATTGCCTCGGCTATAGCGGGGTCGCGAAACCATTTTATAATTGTATCGTTTTTGGTGTATATCGTATCGGCACCATGGCTTTCGGCAGTTGATCGCATGGTGGCTCTGAAATACGATTGATACTTATCAGGGGCTTTTTCACCACTCTGGTTCACTACCGTTGCAGCTCCAATATTGGCTCCGGGCCGCATAAAGATACTGTCACAGGCAATTGAAATCAGTGCGCCTGCCGAGGCTGCATTATTGTCGATAAAAACCCAGACAGGAATATCGCTGTTCAGTATTTTAGTCCTGATGGAATCGGCATCAACCACTGTTCCTCCATAGGTGTTCATATGAATGAGAATCAGGTCGGCATCCATATCGAGGGCATTATTGAAAGCTATTTGTGTTTGTTTCCATACAGCCGGTGCAATACTCTCCTTTATGTTGAACTTATAAACCAGCAGCGTATCGTTTTTAGCCGCGTTAGCTGAGGACAGTAAAATCAGTATGCCAATAAATAAGAAAAACAGCCGTTTCATATACGTTTAAAATAAGTGTTTACGTTTAAAACCATAAATGTACTATTTTTTGTTTATCGCTGGTTTTTTAAAAGCATAGTTTATTATTATCTGAAAACATGGCTTTATTCTTCTTTTTATAAATTATCTTTGCTGTTTTAATAAAAAACCAGATTATGAGTTTGAATGAATTAACAGCAATTACCCCTGTAGATGGCAGGTATCATAGTAAAGTAAGCGAGCTTGAAGAATACTTTTCAGAATACGCTTTAATCAAGTACCGGGTTTTTGTTGAAGTAGAATATTTTTTATTCCTGTGTGAAATTCCTTTACCACAACTGAAAGATTTTGATAAGAAAAAGTTTTCAGCTCAATTAAAAGAGTTATATCGTGATTTTTCGGTTGAAGATGCACAAAGGGCCAAGGACATTGAAAAGGTAACAAACCATGATGTTAAGGCTGTTGAATACTTTCTGAAGGAAAAATTTGATGATCTGGGGTTACAAAAATATAAAGAATTCATCCATTTTGGATTAACGTCACAGGATATCAATAACACTGCCGTGCCTTGCTCATTGCGCGATGCCTTGCAGGAGGTTTATTATCCTAAAATTGAAGGACTTTCAAATAAATTGACTGACCTTGCCGATGGTTGGGATGATGTGCCGATGCTCGCACGTACACACGGGCAACCTGCTTCGCCAACCCGTTTGGGAAAAGAACTCAGGGTGTTTGTCGAACGCCTCAATGTACAGCTTGATTTGTTGAAAGGAATACCGTGTTATGCCAAATTTGGCGGTGCAACGGGTAATTTTAATGCTCATCATGTTGCTTATCCCGATGTTGACTGGGTTGACTTTGCAAACAATTTTTGTGAGAATTCGTTGAAACTTGAACGTTCACAAGTAACTACACAAATTGCTCATTACGATAACTACGGGGCAATTTTTGACAATTTGAAACGTATCAATACCATTTTACTGGATCTCGACCGTGATATGTGGACGTATATTTCGATGGATTACTTCAAACAGAAAATAAAAAAGGGCGAAGTTGGTTCATCGGCAATGCCACATAAAGTTAATCCAATCGATTTTGAAAATTCAGAAGGAAACATCGGAATTGCCAATGCTGTATTCGAGCATTTATCAGCAAAATTGCCTGTTTCGCGTTTGCAGCGCGATTTGACAGATTCGACTGTTTTACGAAATATTGGTGTGCCAATTGCACACACGTTAATAGCAATTGCTTCAACCCTGAAAGGGCTTGATAAACTACTGATTAATCTTGATGCCATTGAAAATGATCTTGAAAAGAATTGGTCGGTGGTTGCAGAGGCCATTCAAACGGTGTTGCGAAGTGTAAACTATCCAAACCCATACGAAGCATTACTTAATTTAACCCGTACCAATACCCGTATCGATAAGAAAGCGATACACAACTTTATTGAAACACTTGATGTTGACGACAAAACGAAAGCAAGGTTAAAGTCAATAACGCCACAGAATTATACCGGGGTGTAAGTTGCAATTGTTGAATACAACCCAACTTCGCGTTAGTTGAGTTTCAAAATAATGGAATGAAGGGACTTTTTAAATTATTACGCCGATTTTTGCCTCCTTATAAAAAGCTGGTGGTTTTAAATGTATTATTCAATTTGTTAGGGGCAATATTTGGTGCCTTTTCATTTTTAGCATTAAGCCCTATCCTGGGAATTTTATTTGGCACTCAGGAAAAGGTAACTGAGCCGGTTCCGTTTAGTGCCAACCTTGAATCATTAAAACAGAATATGTTTTATTATATGAGCCAGATGATTGATGATACAGGGCAAATGAAAGCACTTTTCATCATCGGGGTATTCATGATTTTAATGGTTTTCCTGAAGGTTACTTTTGCTTATTTGGCCAGTTTTTCAATGGTGCCGCTGCGAAATGGTGTTGTGCGGGACTTGCGGAATAAAATATATCATAAATTACTGGTGCTGCCTGTTGGTTACTATTCCGAAGAACGAAAAGGGGACATTATAGCCCGGGTAACCGGGGATGTTACGGAGATCGAGAATTCTATCATGAATTCTTTGGAGATGTTCTTTAAAAATCCGGTATTAATTACCATTTCATTACTTGTAATGGTGTACATGAGTTGGTCGCTGACCTTATTTGTGTTTGTGATGCTGCCCATTGCAGCATTTATTACCGGAAGAATCGGCCGTACCCTGAAGAAATCATCCAGAAAAGGCCAGGATAAAATGGGTGATATCTTGAGTACAATTGATGAAACGCTTTCGGGGTTAAATATTGTAAAAGCATTTACAGCTGAAAAAAGCATGAACGAACGGTTCAGCAAAGAAACGGACGATTATTACCGTACCATGAACACGCTAATGTGGAGGCGATACCTGGCACATCCTGTAAGTGAGTTTTTAGGTACTTCAATTATAATAATTGTATTGTGGTATGGCGGAAGCCTGATATTGAAAAGCGAAGGTTCTCTGGCCCCTGAGGATTTTATTACCTATCTGGTTTTTTTCTATAGTATTATTAATCCGGCCAAAGCATTTTCAACGGCTTTGTACAGTATCGAAAAGGGATTGGCCTCGATGGATCGGGTTGACCGGATTTTATATACAGAAAATCCGATTTTTGAGAAAGAAAATGCGGTAGATAAAAAATCATTTGATCATTCAATTGCTTATCGTAATGTTTCATTTTCATATGGCGAAGGTAAAGTGTTGAAAAATATTAATTTGTCAATCCCAAAAGGGAGAACGGTTGCTTTAGTGGGTAAGTCCGGATCGGGAAAGACTACTTTAGTAAATTTAATACCGCGTTTTTGGGATCTGGATAACAATAGTCAGATACTTATCGACGATATTGATATCAGAGATATGAAAATGAATGATTTACGAGGGCTGCTTGGATATGTTAGCCAGGATGCAGTTCTTTTTAACGACTCATTTAAAAACAATATCGCTTTTGGAATGAATAATGTGTCTGATGAAGACATCATCAGCGCAGCCAAAATTGCACATGCCCATGAGTTTATTGAGCAATATCCCGATGGCTATGAAACTAATATTGGCGACCGGGGAAGTAAACTTTCAGGCGGACAGCGTCAACGATTATCTATAGCCCGGGCCGTTTTGAAAAATCCTCCTATCATGATTTTGGATGAAGCTACAAGTGCTCTGGATACAGAATCGGAGAAGCTGGTGCAAGATGCGCTGGAGCAACTCATGAAGAACAGGACTTCAATTGTTATTGCCCATCGTTTGTCAACCATTAAAAATGCTGACGTTATTTATGTGTTTAAAAAAGGAAAAATTGTTGAACAAGGAAAACACGATGATTTAATTGACCTGCAAGGGGAGTATAGCAAGCTACATAAACTGCAAATATACTAACATTATGTATTTCAAACAGATTTAAGTTGATCTGTACCTGAAAAATATTTTTTTTGCCCCAATTAATATTATATTTTTAGGCAATCTTTTCATTAAAACAAAAAAATGTTGCTTGTTATTTGAAAACTTTTAATGAAAAATATAAGTTTAAGGACAAATTTAATGCTCTATTCAATTAATACAAGCTAGTTGAAAATTAAATGTGTTGTTTGTTAGGAGTTTGATGCGCGAAAAAAAATTAAAATTAAAAGGATGAAGAGGATATTATATTTAAGCTCAATATTGTTGCTATTGTTCACATTTAACAGTGTTGAGGCTCAACACGCTGTAATGCGAACACCCGGCAGGTATTTAATGCCGATGGATAATGCATCGGCTGCATTTCCGGGATCCGGAAGTAAAGAAGGTGCACTTTGGGTTGTTTTTTCCGATCGTCCCGAGAATCCTGCATATTCAAACCGGTCATGTGCAAATGCATCCGGCGAACAGCTTGAATTTATGCAAGCCATGTACGTGGTTGATGAATCAGAAAATGCGGTTAAAGTTGTGCCACCTGACGCTGTTGACTTCCGGGGGAACCTTAAAGAAGGTGCATCCGACAATGCTTTTTGGATGCCTAAGGATAACATGCTTTTATGGCGGACCTGTTTAAAAACACGCGATGTCAACCTTCCTGGTTTCAAGGATGGGATATTTAATAAAAAAGCAATGGTGCTAAATATCATCTCCGATGATCAGCAAACCATCAGGGTTCCCGAATACTATTCAAATCCGCGTTGCCAATCAGGCGACTCGGTTAATTCTGCCTTAGTTTATCAAATCAACTATGTTTATAAAGAAACCCCCAATGCTTATTTGCTTGGTGATATACCTGAAATAGAAGATATAGAACAAGACCGGCACCGTATTAAAGGGTGGGTTTTGAAATCGCAAACAACAGCATGGAATCATCGTTTAGCTTATGAAGTAAACTGGGATGATGAAGCTGTTGCAGAACGTAAACAAAAAGGTATTAAGGCTAAAATTACTTCACAGAGAAATGGTGGCAATACTATTTTCACAGAAGGTTCCGGTTATTACGAAAACCGCTATATAGGTGAAGTTGACCGCTTTCCTGTGCTCGATGTGTATAATGGAGATTCTAAAGTAGGGGTAATTGGAGATTTGCGCTCAGAAGACGGTGAAACATTGTCGAGCTTACAGTTTGCCAATATTAAACATGTAATCGACTCAATGTCGGGTGCCCTTCGGAATGTTAACATTATTTTTGTTGTTGATGCTTCAAGTAGTATGGTTCCGTATTCCGGAGCGATTCAAAATGCGTTGAAACGAACAGTGCGTAATTTACTCGACAGTAAGAATAATTACCGGTTTGGTATTTTGCTGTATCGCGATGCGTCAGAAGGTAAAGCCAATACTGTTCAGTATTCACGCGATTTAACATCTAACTACAATAGTATTAACAGTACCCTTAGTCGTTTCATGACTCCATCCTTCAACCGGTGTAACAAAGATCCCGAAGAAGCTGTATTTTACGGAATGAAAAGGGCCATCGAACGTTTTGATCCGCCATCAGGTGAATCAAACTTCATGGTTTTAATTGGTGATGCCGGAAATCATAATCGTACAACTTTCACCGGATGCGATAACCAGGAGCATGAGGATTACACGAATGTTCAGGAGGATGAATTGGTCGATTTGATGGTTAATAAGAATATCAATCTTTTTGCATATCAAATGCACCATCATGTTGCAGCTGATAAGAAACCGGCATATGATGCTTTTCGCTCGCAAGTTGAAAACCTTATGACTCAAATTGCAATAAAGCGTAATCCATCTAATGGTATTGATAGATCAAACATATTACAACATAACGACCGTGAGGTGTCAATATCTACTGCGTTAGGAGTGCCGGGGTACCTCAAAAAAGCTCCCGATGGAGGAAGTGTTCATCCATCGGTGTTTATGAAAGAGTTGAGCGATGGTATCGCAAACATTGATCAAAAAGTTAATTACAAGCTGCAAGGTATTTCTGAATACCTGAATGGAAAAATTGAAGGTGATCATGCCCGTGAATTGAATTCTTTTATTGCCAGTCTGAATGAAGAAGGTATATCTGACGATGAACTTGATATTGTTTTTCAGAAGAACGGTCAGGTTTATAATACCGGTTACACCAGCAGGTTTGACGACCGTTTGTCACATCCGCTTTATCAGGATGTTCTTTTAATGTCACGTCAGGATTTGTTTTACATAAAACGATCGTTGGAGCGGTTAATACCTACTGACGAGATGTCGTTACCACCAAATCAATCACGTTCGTTTATCGTGTATGGATGGAGTGAAATTCTGGTCGATATTTTAGGGTATTTCCCTGAAGGTGACAACGAAGCCATTGATACGCTCAGCCTTTACACGCTGTCTTCGATTTTAACTGGTTGGGGTGGAAAAGAAAAATACAAAGACATTAAATTGCTGGATGTTACTTCGCCACAGCGTTTCCCCGATGTAATGCTTTATGAATATTTAATTGACTGGTGTATAACCAAAGGGCATATCCAAAGTATTTATGACGGGCAAAACCTGTTAACCGAAGATTTTTTTGAAGATCACATGTGGACGATCTTTTACGAGTATCTATATCATTTAACAAATGGTGCGGTGGATAGCGACCCGGATATGAAAGAAAAATTTAAACAGTATTTTAATAAATATAACGAAGAGTATAATAACTTCAAAGCAACATTCAGTATCCCGATGGGAACCGGTTCAGGATTGAAGCATTACTGGATTGATTCAAGGATTTTTCCCCATCAAACTGAAACGTTCGGGCAAAAAAGTATTATTGAAACTCTTTATGGCGATTATACCAAATAAATTTTAAATGTCAAATCAGTCAACGATTGATCGTATCGATAAAAAAGATGTACTTTTTTACATTGAAAAGCTTTCGTGTGCATACGTGAGCGACCAGCCGGTGCTTGAAGCCAAAGATTTATATATCCCCAAGCGCAAAATTACGGTATTACTTGGTCCGTCGGGTGCCGGAAAAAGTACACTTCTGGAAACACTTGGATTAATGACTCAGACTGTTAATGGTGAGTCATCGTCCATTATGTTTTATCCTACCGATACCGATGAATACAACCTGGCTGAAATGTGGGATGATACTCAGGAAGAAGAACGCTATAAGGTTCGAATGCTCTATTACAGCTTTATTTTTCAGAGCACCAACCTGATGCCCAATTTTACAGCACTCGAAAATGTCGGCCTTACCGAACTCATTCAGAATAAACCCGAATCTGAAGCCTACTTTAATGCCATAGAAAGTTTGGTGAAAAACCTGAGTGTTACGAGCCTTTCATACCAAAAAAAGCCTTTTGAATTTTCGGGCGGTGAGCGTCAGCGTCTGGCTTTTGCCAGGGCTATCAACCCTGAGTTTACAGTGCTTTTTGGTGACGAGCCAACAGGTAACCTCGACCACTTTAACTCCGTGAAACTAATGCACTTTATTCGCGAATTTATTACTAAACAACGCGAAAATGTAAGTGCAATTATCGTTTCACATAATATCCCTTTAACGCTCGACTTTGCCGACCGGATTATTGTTTTATCGAAGGGTGACAACAATGTTGCAACCATCGACCCACATTTTATATACGATCGCGATCAGTTGAAATGGGACGA
>JAQIDF010000046.1 GCA_027858145.1 Prolixibacteraceae bacterium
TGTGTTTTTTGCTCCTCAAGTAATGCCGTTGATGAAAAATACTTTACAGCAGCCGATAAGCTCGGCTTACTAATTGCCAAAAACAATCACACCCTTGTTTATGGTGGTGCAAATGTTGGCTTGATGGAGCATGTGGCAAAAACCATCAGCTATAACAATGCAAAAATCATTGGTGTGATACCTCAAAAGATTTATGACAAAACTCTGGCATCAACCCTGCCAGATAAGTTGATTATCACCCAGACAATGGATGAACGCAAACGGGAAATGCGAGATATGTCGGATGCTTTTATTGCATTGCCCGGAGGCTTTGGCACATTAGAAGAAATTCTGGAAGTTATCACGCTAAAACAACTCGACTATCACCGAAAGCCAATCGTATTTATCAACACAAACAATTTTTACGATCACTTAATTCAACAATTTGAGAAATCATATACCGAGATGTTTGCAAAAACTAATTATCGCAAAATCTACACCATTGCAAATACACCCGAGGAAGCAATGGACTACATCAACAACTATCAACACCACGAATTAGGTGAAAACAAATGGTTTAATGTACCGGAAAAGTAGCACAAAGACAGATAGATGAAGTAGTACAAAGACAGATAGATTTTAGACAATAGACTCATGTTGGATCAAATTAAGATTAGGGTGGATGAATTTATTTCTATAATTTCAATAGATCGTTAGATTTTAGACATGAGACAATAGATTTGTTTGTAATGCGCTAAATATCAGTAATTTAAACAAACGCATTGTCTGGCTACAAACAGTTCATTGTCAATGGCTTAGAGAATATTAACGAACTGTTGTTATCAAACACAAAAAATATTAAAGCCACGAATACCCGAATAATAATGTCTGATATCTAAAATCTAAAGATCTATTTTGTATCCATCAGCATCAATAGAACCTTCAAAAACCATTTCTGCCGGTCCTTTAAGCCAAATATCAGTAAATTGCCCGCCATTGCGTTTTAACTTAACTTCGAGATCTCCACCTTTAGCTGTAACCATATACGTTCCACTTTCAACACCACTTTCATAAGCCGCACTCAAAGCCGAAGCGGTTATCCCGGTTCCACAGGCAAGTGTTTCACTCTCCACACCACGCTCATATGTATAAACCGTAAGGTGCTTTTCGCTTTCATGCTTTACAAAATTAACATTGGCACCGGCAGGCTGAAAACGGGCATCATAACGCAACTGACGCCCTTCAATATCAACATCGATAATCTTCAAATCATCGACAAAATGAACTAGATGTGGTACACCGGTATTCAAAAAATAACCATCGGTATGCACTTCTACATTTTCAACATCACCCATTTTCAAGTCAACCAAGCCACCATCATCTATATATGCTTCGTGTGGACCATCGGCAGCTAAAAAATTTGCATTGTTTTCAACAATACCAAGTTTTTTAGCAAAAGCAACAATGCACCGGCCTCCGTTTCCACACATCTCGGCCTCGTAACCATCTGAGTTATAGTAATGCATTTCAAAATCATATACATTTGATTTTTCAAGCGTAATCAAACCATCGGCTCCAATACCAAACCTGCGATGACAAAGAAATTCAATCAATTTGGCATTTTTCCCGTCAAATATTTTTTCACGGTTATCAATTATTATAAAATCGTTACCGGCTCCCTGATATTTATAAAATGTATATTTCATTTTTTATGATATTTTTCTTCTCAATTTTTAACTCAATAGTTCGTTAATATTTTTTAAGTTATTGACAATGAGCTGTTTGTGCTTCGATGTTGTATTTATTTAAAATGCTGATAATTAGTATATTCCGAACAAGTCTATCGTCTCATGTCTATAATCTAACTATCTATTTCTAACTGAATGCAATATATAAAAAACATCCGCTAAACACATTTGCAATCGTTAACAAAAGTAATGAATTGCGGTTAAAGTATGTTAAACCCGGTGTGACAAAACGACATATCCAAAACAGAGGAACTATTTTTGCGTTTACATTAAACCGGATTTTAGTATATAATTTTAAAATATTTATCATGAAAAAAATTCAAAACATTACAGTTGGCTTATTACTCGCCCTTGTAGGTGGTTTTATTGCTATTCTAATTTATACAAACTATTTTGAAACCTCAAAAGTTGTAACTGTTACAGAACCTAGAGCGGTTCAGTACGCCAACCTTCCATCGGCACCTCAGGGAGTCGATTTAACTACAGCTGCCGAAAAATCGGTAAAAGCCGTAGTACACATACAAACTCAATTTCAGCAGCAAGGTTATCCGTCAAGCGGAAATCAGCTTTTCGATTTCTTTTTTGGCGACCCTTACCGTCAGCAGGAACCACGTATGCAACAAGCATCAGGCTCGGGTGTAATTATATCATCCGATGGATATATTGTAACAAATAACCACGTAATAGAAAATTCAAACACAATTAAAATCATCCTCAATGACAAGCGGGAATACGACGCAAGTTTGGTAGGAACAGACCCGAATACAGATATTGCTCTTTTAAAAGTTGACGCAGATGAAGATCTGCCTACCATAAGCTGGGGTAATTCAGATAATCTCCGCCTGGGCGAATGGGTGTTGGCCGTTGGAAACCCGTTTAGACTTACGTCAACAGTTACCGCCGGAATTGTGAGCGCTAAAGCCCGTGGAATAGGCATAATAGGAGGACAACTGCCTATTGAGTCGTTTATTCAGACCGATGCAGCCGTTAACCCGGGAAACAGTGGCGGCGCACTGGTGAATACACTTGGAGAGTTAGTAGGCATTAACACTGCCATTGCCTCACGTACCGGTTCATACAGCGGATATTCGTTTGCCGTTCCGGTTAGCATTGTCCGTAAAGTTGTAAACGACCTGAAGGAATATGGCGAGGTACAACGTGCAATTCTGGGCGTGAGCATTCAAAACGTAAACGCAGATTTAGCCAAAGAACTCGATATGGACAATGTAGAAGGCGTATATGTTGCGGGCGTAGTTGAAGACGGTGCCGCAATTAAAGCCGGAATAAAAGAAGGAGACGTAATTCTATCTGTTAATGATGTCGATGTTAACACAGTAAGCGAATTACAAGAGCAGATTAGCAAACACCGCCCTGGTGATGAAGTAGAATTGTTGATAAACAGAAACAAAAAAGAGAAACATTTTAACGCCACTTTACGTAATATGAAAGGCGGTACCGGAATTGTGAAAAACACACTGAATGTTTTAGGTGCCGAACTTGATAAAGTAGACCAAAACCTTAAAGAAAATTTAAACATAAGAGGTGGATTGCTTGTTACTAAAATTCATGAAGGCAAACTTAAAGAAGCCGGCATTGAAGAAGGATTTATAATTACACATGTTAACAAACGCAGCGTTAATTCAATACAAGATATTAAAGATGTTTTAAAATTATCAAAAGGAGGAGTACTAATTGAAGGTGTATACAAAAACGGAGACGAAGCTTATTACGTTTTTGGCCTTGATTAATCAGCAACCGCCCCGCCTTTTGCAAGCAAGATTTTTTAAGTTTGAATAAGTAAATAAAAACTAATATATTTGCGCGTTTTTTCAAAGAGAATACATGAGACAGCTAAAGATTACAAAGTCAATTACCAACCGCGAAAGTGCTTCACTTGATAAGTACTTGCAAGAGATTGGTAAAGAAGAACTTATTACCGTAGAAGAAGAAGTAGAACTGGCACAGCGAATCAAGAAAGGCGATCACGCCGCACTGGAGAAGCTTACACGTGCCAACCTGCGATTCGTTGTATCGGTTGCAAAACAATACCAAAATCAGGGATTAAGCCTTCCTGACCTTATCAACGAAGGCAACCTGGGATTGATAAAAGCAGCTGAAAAATTCGACGAAACACGCGGTTTTAAATTTATTTCTTATGCTGTATGGTGGATTCGTCAATCGATTCTTCAGGCATTAGCCGAACAATCGCGTATCGTGCGCTTGCCATTGAACCAGGTAGGTTCGTTGAATAAAATCAACAAAGCATTTTCAAAATTCGAACAAGAGCACGAACGCAAACCTTCGCCCGAAGAATTGGCCGAAAGTCTTGATTTACCAGCCGACAAAGTTGCCGACACACTTAAAGTATCGGGGCGCCATGTGTCGGTTGATGCACCGTTTGTTGAAGGTGAAGACAATAGTTTGTTGGACGTTTTGCCCAACACGGAATCACCTAATGCCGATCGATCACTTATCAAAGAGTCGTTAGGCCGTGAAATCGACCGGGCACTAACAACATTAACCGAGCGCGAAAGCGATATTATTCGGTTATTTTTCGGTATCGGTTGTCAGGATATGACGCTCGAAGAAATTGGCGAACGTTTTGGGCTTACCCGTGAAAGGGTAAGGCAAATCAAAGAAAAGGCAATCCGCCGCCTAAGGCACACTACACGTAGTAAGTTACTTAAATCGTATCTGGGATAGCTTTATATCTTGAGATAAAACTGAACCGCTTCTGTTTAAAACAGGGGCGGTTTTTTATTTTAACCAACCTTAACCTCAACCTCAATCCCCCCCTCACCCTCAGCCTCAGCCCCAGCTTCTTTACTTAACAATTTTTAACTGCAAATCATTTCTGTTAATCTACTAATCTTCTTATTTTCGTGACCGTTTAAAATTCAATACATAATTAACAATTTACGATATGACAGATAGTACAGATATTAAAGCACTAAACGAAAAGATTGAAAAAGAAAGCCAGTTTGTTGACATGCTCAACATGGAGATGAGCAAAGTAATTGTTGGCCAAAAACATTTGGTTGAAAGTCTTTTAATCGGACTATTATCCAAAGGGCACGTATTACTTGAAGGTGTTCCCGGGTTAGCAAAAACACTCGCTATAAATGCACTATCGAACATTATCAGTGTCGACTATGCCCGCATCCAGTTCACGCCCGACCTGCTGCCTGCCGACTTGCTGGGTACACTCATTTACAGTCAGAAAAACGAAGAATTCATTGTTAAAAAAGGCCCAATCTTTACCAACTTTGTATTGGCCGACGAAATAAACCGTGCCCCGGCTAAAGTGCAATCGGCATTGCTTGAAGCCATGCAGGAACGACAAGTAACCATTGGCGACCAAACCTACAAACTTGAGGAGCCTTTCCTGGTTATGGCCACTCAGAACCCCATTGAGCAGGAAGGTACTTACCCACTGCCCGAAGCCCAGGTTGACCGTTTCATGTTAAAAGTTGTCATTTCGTACCCTAAAAAGGAAGAAGAAAAGCTCATTATACAGCAAAATCTTCTTAAACAATACCCAACTCCAAATTCAATTCTAAAACCCGAAGATATTCTAAGGGCGCGTGATGTTGTACAGGAAGTTTATATCGACGAGAAAATTCAAAAATATATTGTTGACATTGTATTCGCCACACGTACACCGGCCGATTACGAACTTGAAAAATTCAGTGACATGATTAGCTTTGGGGCATCGCCACGTGCAAGCATCAGCCTGGCACAGGCATCTAAAGCATACGCGTTCATCAAACGCCGTGGTTACGTGATACCGGAGGACGTTCGCGCTGTTTGTTACGACATTCTGCGCCACCGTATCGGGTTGAGTTACGAGGCCGAAGCCAACAATCTCACAACTGAAGAAATTATCAGCGAAATACTAAACACTGTTGAAGTTCCATAACATAGAAAATTCCAAATCGGAAAAACCAAATTCCAAAATTGCCTATCATGAATGAGCTTGAACAACGATTTTATGGAACATACAGAGTTACTTAAAAAAGTACGGAAAATAGAAATAAAAACCCGTGGACTTTCCCGCAACATTTTCGCAGGCGAATACCATTCGG
>JAQIDF010000083.1 GCA_027858145.1 Prolixibacteraceae bacterium
TTTCGGGGGTGTTTAATTAAATTTATTTCTATCTACAATAATAGTGGATCATTAGTTGATTCATACGCTGTTAATAATTCAGAAAGTGTATCATTAAATTTTTCACAACAAAACTCCGGTGTCTATTATTATAAAGCTTTTACCTCAGCAGGGGAATTTGTATCAGGTAAATTTATTTTACGATAGTTATGTGATAAAATTATAAAAAGAAAAAAATGAAGCAAAAATATATATTGTTTACAGCATGCATTTTGGCATTGTTGAATGTAAATGGTCAAATAACGCATGAGATTTCATTTAAAGATGATTTTTGTTTAGATATAACAACATTGAATGATAGTTCTAAATATGTAAAAATAGGTAAGGCTAATCTGCAATTTATAGAAGAAGTGGGTAATCCTGAATTACCATATAAAGTGCTAAAATTTTTATTGCCCGCAAATGCCCCTAATGGCGCGAGTTTGCACCTTAAATCCGCATGTGAATAACCCAAAAGCTCTAACTATTATTTTAAGAGGATTTTCAACCTAAAATTATCTAAAAATGATCTGTCTAAAACTGATTTTGAACAAGGAAGTCGATAAATTATATTTTTGAGAAAAATAAAGCAATACTCTTTATCTTACAGTGGTATTATAATACACTGTATCATTTTATTTTTAATACATAGTGGGGGTGTTCTTATAAATAATGGTTCAAACGTCGTTTGGGATGCTTGCTATGAAATTGATATAAAAAGCGATTTTGAAGTTCAATTGGGTTCAACATTTGAAGCAAAATAAATATGTTTGAGATTGCATGTTTTTAAAACAATGGATAACACAAATAATACTACAATGAAACCATTATTATTTATATCGTTTTTATTGATGATTGTGTCTTCTATGGCACAATCTATCAATTACCAGTCTGTATTCTCGAACCGCACTGCACTGTTTAAGAATGTTAGCAATAACCAAATAATTGGGCTTAGGATCGATTCGGTAAAAAATGGAAATAACAAAGTTTTGTACCCTTTTGCCACCATTCAAGAGGTGTCAACTAATTGTATTTCACCCTACAAAGCTTCGTGGATTGGCGAAAAGATTGTTGTTAAGAGTAATGGTATTAATCTGTTTTTTAATCGTAATGGAGACTCAATAAGTATTAATACCCTGGCTGAACTGAACGAAACATGGATTGCCTTCAACAAGGCAGACTCGTTAAGGGTTGAGGCCAGAGTTCAATCCATTGAGCCGGGCAACGTACTGGGTTTGGTCGATACTTTAAAAACTATTGTCTTTAGGGCAATAGACCAAAACGGGAATACCGTTGCCAACACAGTAAACGAAAAGGGGGTGATAGTTAGCAAGAATCACGGTTTTTTAGAGGCACTTAATTTTTATCTTTTCCCAAACCATACCGCCAGAGTTCCTGCCGATAATTTGAACACTTATAACCTTGTTGGGTTAACAAACCCTAACGTTGGTATACAAAACCTTACCTGGTTCGAAGTGAATAATTATAATGTGGGTGATGAGCTGCACGTGCGGGTACACAACACTGGAGATTATAACAATTACGAACCTTTGCGCGATTACGACAACCGTTGCATTTACAAATACATTGATCGCACTAACTACCTTGATTCAATTGTTTATCGTTATGCACGCCAACAAAGCATCAATTCAGTTTACACCGATAGCACCAATTACGAATACTACAACGACACTGTTAGATGGGTGGTATATGCTAACCCCATATTCGATAAGCTACCGGCAGAGCCAGTTGTGATTTCAAATTCTGTTTCGTCAATGTATATGCTCTATAATGAGTTTAGGGAGAAAATTGATCTGAGTAATGATTATTTGAAATATATTGAAGGTGAAAAATGTTATATAACAATGGAGGCTGAGGGGTGCTTATACAAGCAAAATTTTATTGAAGGGCTTGGTGGTCCATATTATTACTGCTCTGGCTACTTTGGCGAAACAAAAGAGCGCAAACTTGTGTATTACAAAAAAGGCACAACCGAGTGGGGCACTAAATTGGAACTTCTTACTAGTGTTCCAAGCATCGAAAGCAACAAGCAGTTGCAGGTGTTCCATAACCCAACCACCAACGATCTTACATTTAAGCTGAAAGAGGGTTTAGGAAAACACCGGGTGAATATTTTCAACCAGGCAGGACAATTGATAATAAGCGAGCAATTTGAAGGTTCTGTGCATAAGCTAAGCATAGCCGGCACGAAAAGGGGCTTTTATCTCTACCGTTTCACTACCGACAGATGCGAAATGCAAACCGGAAAAGTTGTTGTAATGTATTGAAAATAAATCTGTCGCCTTGAACTTGCAATGTTCGAATCCAGAAGAGCAGGTTTCAGCCACACACTTGCTTTTGTGAGCTGGCATTCTCCTTTTCTTATTTCATCTCTTAGCAACATATTTTTCATTGGTACGGTTCTCTTTCAGGCTTGTTGGTAAAAAATAGTGGGTTGAATGATGGGTTATTATAAAACATTTATTTATACTTGATATTTATAATTCAAATATTGAATTCGAATGTCAAAATGATATTTTACTTGGTTCTGGTTTTGAAATTCAGATAGGTTCAAGTCTAAATATAAATGCAGGTTCAAATTTATCTTGCCCATAGTAATCAATGTTATGAAACATATATTAATTTTAATATCACTACAATTCTTAGTTCAGGTTTCCATTTGTCAAAATTTTATAAATGAAAACAAAATGTGGTGCAATACACGAATCGGAACTGAAGTAAACAGCACTTATGAAAGCTATTATATAAAATTTGCCGGCGATACGACTATTAATGAAGAAGGGTATAAATTCATAATGAGATCAGACGATCAAAATCACGAGAATTGGTATTATTATGGACTCATCATGGAAGATTCAATTAACGGACAGGTGTATTTATATGATAAGACAAGTGAGACGAAAAGCTTACTTTACGACTTTGGACTGGAGCAAGGCGACAGTATTGAGAGTTACGGCGAAAATTATGTTGTTGATACCGTCATATATCAAACATTTGGAAGCATTGGCGAACTATCTAAACATATCTTTTTTGAAAATGGCAGGGTATGGATAAAGGGCGTTGGTAGTTTACGTGGGGTATTAGAAGGTGTTCCTAATTTACCATTATCTACTGGTGCAACATTAGATTTGGTTTGTTTTTATGAAAACGATGAAAAGGTTTACCAAAATGCCAGATACAATGATTGCTACGTAAATACCACGGCTGTTACTACACTGGAAGATCAAGCTAAATTCATCGAAGTTTTCCCATCTGATATTGGCATCTTAACAATTAGGACATCCAACAACAAACAAGGTGAATTTATGCTGTTTGATTTAGAAGGACGAAATATTATAAAACAAGACATCAATATCATTGAAACCCAACTTTGCCTGCAACAAAGTGGAGTATTCATATACCGTTTTACCAGTAACGAAGGAGAAATACAAACAGGAAAAGTTTATGTGAAGTAATTTCAGAATCAGGGATGGCACCGATGCTATCCGTTATTTAAACTTTATTGCTATGAAACTAAAAATTATAATACTTGCATTAATTTCGTTTTCCTACCTGCAATTGATGTCTCAAGAGTTTATCGATTCAACCAAAACATGGACAGTAGCAGAATATATAACGTCAGGGCCTGGCAGTACTTCAAAAACCACAATAACCTTTTCAATTAGTGGGGATACACTAATTGAAAATACATTGTATGCCAAAATGTTTTCCTTAGATAACGATGGAAATATTGAGCTGCATTCTTTGTGGAGAGAAGAAGAAAGTGGAGAAGTATATTTTAGGAGGGGGCTTGAAGGTGAGCAATGTATTTACAACTTTCAACTGGAAGAAGGAGACACTTTTAATATAGGATCGAATGAAATAATTGTCGATTCGGTAATGTTAAAGAACTTTGGCAGTACCGAAAAGAAATTTTTATATGCACACTATTCTTATGTTCCCGACCATGTCATTGTTTGGATTGAAGGCGTAGGTTCGCTTAATGCACCAGGGGTTCCAGATGAGTACTTCTTAGATGGCGGTAGTTATACGTTAATCTGTTACCACGAAAATGATGAATTGATTTTTCTTAACCCCAACTATACCGATTGTAACGCCAGTTCAGGAACATCGGCAAAGGATGTAGCGTACAATGATAATTTAATACGTTTATTTCCTGTGAGCGATTTATCCATAAAAATTGACATTCAAAGCAATGAATCGGGAAATGTCGATTTCTATACCATAGAAGGGAAGCATGCTTTGTCTGAAACTTTACAAAACAGTGCTTCGTATGTACAGCTACCCAAACAAGGAATTTACATATACCGTTTTACCAGTAACGAAGGAGAAATACAAACAGGAAAAGTTTATGTGAAGTAATCTTATTTGTAGAACAAATCAGGCAGGTTTTTTGTATATGCAATAGTAGTTTTTTTAATAAAAATAATGATTTATGAAACCGATAAAAAACATAATGCTTGTTTTTATTTTCCTTGCAATATCATTTTCAGCTTATGCGCAGCAAGAGCAAAAAACACGTAAAGAAGCCAGAGAAGAAAAGAAAGAACGGATTGAAAGCCGTGTTGACTCAATGATCACGGCTAAAGATTACATTTTTATGGCACGTAGTGCCCATCCCATGAGCATGCCGGTTGTATATCTTACTTCTGAATACGATGTGAAGGTTAAAGGCGATTCGGTTTTTGTGTATTTGCCATACTATGGCAGGGCATACCAGGCCGATTATATGTCAACCGAAGGCGGCATTAAGCTTGAGACTTCCTATAATGAGTATTCATTTGAAAAGGATGATAACGGTTATGAAATAAGTTTTGAGGCTGAAAGTGATGCTGATAAATACACTTTTAACCTGTCCGTTTCAGTATCGGGATACGCATCACTGCATGTGTCATCTTATAACCGGCAATCAATTTCGTTTAATGGCATTATAAAAGGGTTGGGCTTATAACATTAAAAAAGGCTTCCGAATTTCGAAAGCCTTTTTTAATATTTTATAATAACAGATGTTAGTTCTGCTCGCTTGCCGGGGCAACCGATACATACGATCTGTTTTTTTGTTTCTTACGGAATACAACTTCACCTTCAATCAATGCAAATAAAGTATGATCTTTACCCATACCAACATTGTTGCCCGGGTGATGTTGCGTACCACGCTGGCGAACGATAATATTACCTGCTTTTACAGCTTGTCCGCCCCAAATTTTTACGCCTAATCGTTTACTTTCCGATTCGCGACCGTTCTTTGAACTACCTACACCTTTCTTATGAGCCATGGTATTTAATTTTTTTTGTTATCCTACTATTTCTTCTATTTGAATCTGAGTTAAATACTGACGGTGACCGTTTTTAACTTTGTAACCTTTACGGCGTTTTTTCTTAAAAACAATTACTTTGTCACCTTTCATGTGTTCAACAACTTTGGCTGTAACTTTTGCACCTTTTACGGTAGGGGTGCCAACTTTTACTTTTCCATCATTGTCAACCAGTAAAACCCTTTCAATGTCGAAGGTTTCCCCCTCGGCTGTTTCAACGCGGTTTACGTACAATTTTTTGTCTTTTTCAACTTTGTACTGTGTGCCGCCAAAATCAATAATTGCGTACATTTTTATTGAATATTACGTTATTTCCGGAAGGCGGGGAAAATGTATCTCCCTCTTTTTTGGCCAACTCGAATTCATTTCGGACTGCAAAAGTATATAATTTTGAATGATTGCCAAATATTTAAACCTAAAATTGTTACATTTTTATGCCTGTTGATTGCTTCCAAAAAACAGAATAAAGCGCAAATAAATTACTCAAAGCAAAAACAATTTCTATCTTTGTTTGACTTGCAAAAACCTTTTTTTATGCAGAAAATAAAGATGAACGTACTTGGCCTTTCCGTTAGTCAGACCCAGACTGGAGCATACGCGCTGGTTTTAACTGAAGAAAACGGCGACAGGCGAATCCCTATTATAATTGGTCCGGTTGAAGCACAGTCAATAGCCATTCAGCTTGAGGGTTTACACCCGCCAAGACCTTTAACGCACGATTTGTTTAAAAATATTGCACAAGCTTTTAATATCGAGCTTGTTGAAATAGTGATCTATAAACTTGAAGAAGGTATATTTTATTCAGAATTGATATGCGAGCAAAACGGGAACCGCATTGCTGTTGATTCCCGAACCTCAGATGCCGTGGCATTGGCACTTCGCTTTAAATGCCCGATTTATACATCTGATGAAATTTTGAGTAAGGCCGGAATTGTTGTAGCAGTTTCGGATCAAGATGAGGATGCTTTTCCACCTGAGCCGGATGATGAAAGCGGATTTGAAGTGCAAACCCTTGAGGAACTTGAAAAGATGCTGCAACAAGCTGTTCAGGAAGAGAACTATGAACTGGCATCGGAATTACGCGACGAAATAATGAAGCGTAAGGAGAAAGGGAACTAACCATTACAAAATACGATAAAATGAAGCGATATTTTATGGCAGTGCTTTTAATGGGCATTGCTCTTTTTTTTAGCACACAGGGACATGCACAGGCGTTAACCGATTCGGTGAGGCAGGTTGCTGATTCTGTTCAAAGCACCAATACTTCAAATGTTTTAATCGATAGTTCCGATTCCGGTGGTTTTTCATTTCTTGCTCTTTTACGCGGAGTACTGGGCATTGTTGTGTTGTTATTTTTGGGGTGGATTTTTAGTCTTAACCGAAAAGCTTTTCCATGGAAAACTGTCCTTGTAGGAATAACATTGCAGGTAGCACTGGCTGTTGGTATATTGAATGTTCCTTTTATTCAGTGGATCTTCGAATTCTTTGGGAAAATATTTGTGGTGATTCTCGATTTTACCGAGGCTGGTACCAATTTCCTGTTTGAAGGTTTTCTTGATGTTGATCGATTTGGATATATCTTTGCTTTTCAGGTGCTTCCAACCATTATATTCTTTTCGGCTTTAACCAGTGTGCTGTTTTATTTTGGAGTAATTCAGGGTGTGGTAAAAGGTCTGGCTTACGTGTTTTCACGCTTAATGGGGCTTTCGGGTGCCGAAGCTTTATCGGTTGCCGGTAATATTTTCCTTGGACAAACCGAATCGCCCCTGATGATTAAAGGCTATTTATCGTCGATGTCGAATTCTGAAATGCTGTTGGTCATGACCGGCGGTATGGCAACTCTGGCCGGTGGTGTGTTGGCTGCCTATATTGCCATGCTTGGTGGTGATGACCCTGTGATGCGGGTCGAATTTGCCAAACATTTGCTAACAGCCTCTGTAATGGCTGCCCCCGGTGCTATCATCTTCTCGAAAATTCTGCTACCGCCTGTTGGCGAAATAAATAAAACAGTGACTGTTAGCCGCAATAAATTTGGTGATAACCCGCTTGATGCCCTTACAGGTGGAACATCGCAGGGTATCAAACTTGCTGTAAACGTGGCTGGTATGTTGTTAACATTTATTGCGCTTATTGCCATGTTCAATTTCATTTTGGGGAAGATTGGAAACATCGGTGATTTAAATGAAGCGATTGCCGATATGAGCAATGGTCGTTACGAGAATCTCTCTTTGCAGTTTATCCTGGGCTACCTGTTCTCACCCATCATGTGGCTAATTGGAGTGCCATGGAACGATATTACCCTGGTTGGCCGTTTGCTAGGTGAAAAATTAATCATGACTGAATTTATCGGTTACGTAAGCTTGTCGGAGATGAAAGCTGCCGGAGTGTTTTCCGACCCGAAATCAATCATAATGGGGACTTATATTTTATGTGGATTTGCAAACTTCGCTTCTATCGGTATTCAAATTGGCGGAATTGGCTCCCTTGTTCCTGAAAAACGCACTTTGCTCTCGAAACTTGGTTTCAGAGCGCTTTGGGCCGGAACACTGGCCTCGTTGCTATCGGCAACTATTATTGGAATGATAATGGGATAAAAAATTAGTCATTAGTAATTAGTCATCCCGATATCTATCGGGAGTCATTAGTGTTTTAGCTCTAATGACCAATGACTAATGACCAATGACTGTAATGACTATTTGAGATGAAACAATATCTTGACTTATTACAGCATGTACTCGATAACGGAGTACAAAAGGACGACCGTACCGGAACAGGGACGATTTCGACCTTTGGTTACCAGATGCGATTCAACCTGAAGGATGGCTTTCCGGTGGTAACAACAAAAAAGTTACATCTGAAATCGATTATTTATGAGCTGTTGTGGTTTTTAAACGGCGACACCAATGTTAAGTACCTTCAGGAAAACGGTGTGCGGATATGGAACGAGTGGGCCGATGAAAATGGCGAATTGGGGCATATTTACGGACATCAGTGGCGGTCGTGGCCCGATTATAACGGTGGTAATATCGACCAGATTACGGAAGCGGTGGATACGATTAAGAGCAATCCCGATTCGCGACGTATCATTGTAAGCGCATGGAATGTGGCCGATTTGCCGAATATGAACCTGCCGCCGTGTCATGCCTTTTTTCAATTTTACGTGGCTAACGGCAAACTCTCGTGCCAACTTTATCAGCGTAGTGCTGATTCGTTTTTGGGAGTACCTTTCAACATTGCATCGTATGCCTTGTTAACCATGATGATGGCACAGGTAACAGGCCTTGAGCCCGGCGATTTTGTGCACACCTTTGGCGATTTACACATTTATACCAATCACACCGAACAGGTAAAGCTGCAATTGAGCCGCGAGCCTTACCCGCTGCCAACCATGATGATGAATCCCGATGTAAAAAGCATTTTCGACTTTAAATACAACGATTTTGAATTGATAAATTACCAGTCGCATCCGCATATTAAAGGAAAAGTTGCGATATAAAATAGTCATTGGTCATTAGTCATAAAGTAATTAGTGATGCTTTTTACCTAATGACCAGTGACTAATGACCAATTCACTAATTACTAATGACCAATTTACTAATGACTATCAAAGATAATATATCAATAATTGTAGCCATTGCACAAAATTTTGCAATAGGCAAAAACAACGACTTGCTGTTTCATTTACCAAACGATTTGAAGCGGTTTAAGGAGATAACAACAGGCAAAACCCTCATTATGGGGCGCAATACTTTATTGTCGTTACCCAAATGGCCGTTACCCAACCGCAGGCATATAGTAATATCCGATAAAATAGACGATTGTTTCGAAGGGTGCGAAGTCGTTTCTTCGATAGATGAGGCAGTTGATAAGGTTAAAGATGAAAAAGAAGCTTTTGTTATTGGCGGTGGCATGGTTTACCGGCAGTTTTACCCCATGGCAAAAAAACTTTATTTAACACTTGTACACGAAGATTTTGATGCTGACGTGTATTTCCCTGATATTGATTATAACGAATGGAAAGAAGAAGCCCGCGAAGATCATCACGATGATAAAAACGGGTTCGACTATTCGTATATCAACTTAGTGAGGAAGCCCAGGGTGTCCTAATGCTGAAAAGAGGCAAGAGGCTACCTGATTCGGCAACCTCTTGTTTTTCATTTTTATTACTTGAATTCTCTTCTTGTTAATAAGTATAATAGTTAGTTGAGATTTTTTAAAGCATCGACAATGAGATGTTTGTGTTTTTGGCTGAGCAACTACTTAAATCGCTAATATCTAACATGTTCGAGACAAGTCTATTGTCTTATGTCTAAAATCTAACGATCTATTGTAAGTAGTGTGAGCAAGAAAACTATGAATTCATTTCTCCTATAAAACGTTCGGCATCCATGGCAGCTTTACAGCCTGTTCCTGCAGCTGTTACAGCTTGCCGGTATTGTGAATCCATTACATCACCACAGGCAAAAGCACCGGGCACGTTGGTTTTTGATGTAGTTCCTAATGTCTGAATATATCCAACATCATCCAGGTCGAGATAATCTTTGAAGATGTCAGAGTTTGGTGTGTGTCCAATGGCAAGGAAGAAACCATCAATCTTGATTTTTACAGTTTCTTCATTTTCTTCGCCTTTATTTTTGTAAAGTTCAGCACCTTCAACCACGCCATCTCCAAATAATCCTTTGGTTTGATGTTTCCAGAGTATTTCAATATTTGGTGTTTTTTCTACTCTGTCTTGCATTACTTTTGAAGCTCTGAGTACATCACGGCGCACAACCATGTAAACTTTGTTGCACAGGCCGGCTAAGTAAAGTGCTTCTTCAGCAGCAGTGTCACCACCGCCAACTACGGCAACATCTTTGCCACGGTAGAAAAATCCGTCGCATGTTGCACATGCAGAAACGCCACCACCAGCATATTTTTGTTCATCTTCCAATCCTAAATATTTTGCTGTAGCACCGGTTGCAATGATGATTGATTCAGCTTCTATTAGATTTTTATTGTCGATTGTAATTTTGAACGGACGTTTTGATAAATCAGCGGCTGTTGCCATCCCCCAGCGAATATCTGTTCCGAAACGTGCAGCCTGTTTTTTCAGATCTTCCATCATTACCGGACCGGTAACACCTTCGGGGTATCCTGGGTAGTTTTCAACTTCGGTAGTTGTTGTAAGCTGCCCACCTGGTTGTAGTCCTTCGTACATTACCGGGTTGAGGTTTGCACGTGCAGCATATATTGCAGCTGTGTAACCTGCAGGCCCTGAACCAACGATTAAACATTTAACTTTTTCAGCATCTCCTTCAACTTTACCTTTTTCAGGTTGCTTATCAGATAAATTCATTGTATCAAACATGGTTGTATCTTTTTAATTGTTAT
>JAQIDF010000088.1 GCA_027858145.1 Prolixibacteraceae bacterium
CACATAATTTAAAGAATGCCGTACTTGATGCCATTTATTTGGCCGCGGTATTTAAAAAAGATTTGTGCTTGTTTGCCAATTATAAAAATGCGAAAGAAAAAAAGCAACTGGAAGAACGCATCCAAAATTATGCTTCATTCATTCATAAAAGTATTCCCTCACTGACTTTCTCTACATTAATATTAAAAGGCAACCTAAAAGAAATAATTATACCGCTTGGCAGCAAATATAACGGAATCATTCTGTGTTGCGGAAGTAAAGTAAGCAATAAGCTTTTGCAATCCTTTTACAAGTCACAGTTTCCATTTTTCTTTTCATCTGATCGTGTTTCAGATTTTAAAAACGGAAAACTTAAAGCCATAACCGTTCCGGTTGATTTTAGGGAAAGCACAAAAGATGCGCTGATATGGTCGAGTTATTTTGCCCGTTTTAATGATTCGTTTGTTCAATTGTTGGTTGCCAACGACCAAGCAGAACCCCAGCAAGACGGCAAGGTTAAAAATAATCTTAACTCAGCTATCAATTTATTCGAAAAGATTAATTATACGCCTAAAATCAACAACAGCAAAAAAAGTAGCTGGAGCATACATAAAGAAGCATTTATTGAGAATTCAGATTTGGTCATTTTTTCGGGAAGTTACTATACTACTGTATTTGATAAGCTAATTGGATCATTTGAAAAGCGACTTATCAACAAACATACAACACCGGTATTGCTTACAAATCCCCGTATCGAGAATTATTTTCTTTGTGATTAAGTGAACACATATTTTTTTCTATCAGTTTACGTTCGTCACAACAAAACAACCATTCATAAATAAAAAACAGCCATTCGTCAAAACCTTAACAATTATGGCTATAGCCACCTTTTTTTGAAAGATACTTTTACTAAATTTGAAACACAATATAATTAATTACTCCCTTCCTGTTTTACAATCTTAAATCCCTAAAATGATCACTCCCCGGTGATCATTTTTTTTTGCATTCGATTTTATTTGCATTCCGTTTTACTCTTTTGATCCCCGAAAAAGAAATGACAGTAAACCTGAATCACCTTTACCGTCTTTATGCCCATCAGTTGCTTTCTCAAGCTCAATATCAATATCGGTGTTTGAGTTTAGAATAACCGTTATGGTTTTTTTCTTATACTTCTCCATTGAGTAGATTAATTCGTATTCGCCTTCAGCTAAGTGGAGTAAATAATTACCATTTTGATCAGAAATAGTACCTGTTGTTGAGTTCTCAACAACCAAATCAACATTTTTAAGTTTTTTGCCCGTTTCTAATTCTGTAACTACCCCTTTTATGGTATATGTCTTCTGTGCCAACATTAAAAATGGTATGAACAAAATAAAAACGATTAGGGTGTGTTTTTTCATCATGACTATAAGTATTTGTGTTTTACATGGCTATACTTTATAGACAGCTACAAAACACAAAGGGTTGCTTCGTTGATAAAAAAAAACCAGAAAAGATAATATGGGTTAAAAGGAGTATTCATAACCCAATCCCAGCACATTCGCATCAACAGGGCTGGAGATATTGAATTCATTTTCGAACATGTAAAATATATCAAATGATGAATTTGAAGAAATATCGTACTGGAGGCCTGTTTTTAGCTTCCATTCATTTAATAAAGCTCCACCTTTTTTGTTCAAATGGTGAAACAACTCATACTTGACATAAGGTTCCATTTTGGTGCCAAACCAGCCATAATTAACCTTAACCGAGTAACGGCCAACAAGTTCAGAATTATCACCCCCCGAAATAAAGGCTATATCATCAGCACCATATTGCAAGGCGCCCTGAACGGTAAATTCAAAATCATCATAATTATATTCATAGTTCCCAAAAACAGAAAACCGTTGCTCAAACTCGCGGGAATTTCTCTTATTGTTATACGAAAAACGATATTTAGCACCTACCTTAACATCGTTAATTATTTCAACTTCAATTTCAGGTTCTAAAAATGTTTTATCAAACGAAGCAATATTTTTATCGAGCCGATATTCGTATTTCAACTTGAAATCAACATCATCAAATATTTCTGTCTCAATTCCTCCCGACAATCGAAGTTTATTATCGTATTGCTGAGCCATCATTGCAACAGGTACCAAAAGAAATAACAAAATCAGGTTATTAATCTTCATCGTCATCATCGGTTATATCATCGTCGTCGGCCAGGTTTTCATAGTTTTCATCTTCGTAATAATAAATATTTACGCGTGCTGTATCTCTCAGGAAATCAATTTTACCCACTTCAAAACGATTAATTTTCAAACCGGTACGCTCCTCCAAATCTTCATGCATTTCAGACCTGTTTTCAGGCTTTACCAGCTCAATCTTTTCGTAATTTATCGCTTTGCGTGATTCATGCCTGAGCATCATCATTTTCTCAAGTCCGTAAGTTACTGCCAGCAAAAGTGCATTGGTTATAAAAAGCTCGGCATAGCTGATTTTTTTATTCGACAATGCGTTAATTACAGAAATCCCAATAACCAGGAAGAGATAGGTCATTTCCTTGATGGGAATTTGCCGGGTACGATACCGGATGATTCCGAAGATGGCAAACAAGCCTAAAGCAAATCCCAGCTCAAGCTTTACATTTTCGAGTAAAAAGCACAATAAAAAAACTACGGTTGAGATAAGAATGTATGTAAAAAGATAATCACGGCGTTGCCTTACCCTGTAATAAAGAAATCGTACAGCAATAAATACAACGATAAAGTTAAGGGCAAACCGAAGTAATAACTCAAAAAAATCATCAACGTCAATCAAATCAATATTAAAAATTTCCATTCTCAGTCAGGTTTGTTTTGTTCTTATTTCGCTAACGTGCGTAGCTTCTGTTTAAATAAATTATTCTTCACTTCAGGATTTAACAATGCCAGCCCCATGCAGTATTTACTATAACTCATTGATTTAATCCGCATATTATTCAATTTTTGTATAAAAGGCGATTGTGCCTTATTGTCTCGATCGGTTTTGATCTCTGCAATACAGGTATCATTATTTATCCTTTGTGATTTATATTTTAAATCGGTGAATTTTATTTTATAATCAAGTGTTATTCGTTCTTTAAAATTTTTGTTCACCAGCGTCACCCTTATAAAATTATTTCCAAGTGTTGGCGTTAAAAACTCAGAATTGTAGGGAGAATACGACCCAATAAATTTTTTGGATGTACTACATGTGTTTATATTATGACTTTCCATACGTTCAATACGGTTTTTAATGGTTTCGCCTTTGTTATTTTTACGCTTTACCTCCAAAAACTCCTGATCGGAATATACATACTTCCTGATCCGGACTTTGTGCCGGTTTTGCTTTCCATTGTGGTGCAAGTGATACATCACGTAATCGTCGGTATCAAAATATGTAGTTTCGTATATCTGTTCACGTTCATTTTCAATTTCAACAATATAATAATTGTCAACAACGGCATGTAACAGCTCATCGAGGTGCTTTACCGGAAAAATAAATTTAGTGTCGGTCCGGCGCATTAAACGCACCGATTCCATTTGATCGAGCCCAATGAAACCGAACAGATAAATAATATGATGTAACTTATTTTCTAAACTCATATTCATAGGTGCGCCGTTGTTTTAAACGGTCTTTATAATCGTAATATAATTTTTCAACTTTCAATCCATTTTCGTACACACTAAAAACACGTTCAATTTGTTCGCCATCTTCGTCAAGTTCGAACTCTTCAATCAAATTGCCATTGTTATCGTATTTATATTTAAACCAATCATCAATCTCACTCCCCTGGTTATCGAAAGTTTTCTCTTCCACCAGTTCTCCTTTTACATTGAAGAATTCTTCTTTAAAAATTGACAATTCCTTTTCGCCATCTTCAATATCCTGCTCGTAATAACGACGCACTTCAATTCCTTTTTGAATAATTTCAGTTTTACTTTGCGCATATAAAACATTTGCACACAAAACAATCAAGGTTATTAACATTATACGCATAGCTATATCTTTTCAATTAATAATTCATCTTCGATAGTAACAACCTGCCCCATTTCGGTTATTTCCACATCAACCGATACCACAATGTCGGCAGTACTGTTGCCACTAACATCCTCGGAATATACATAAACGGTATATTTTCCGATTATCAAGTCCGGAAAAACAAATAATCCATCGCTACCGGTCCGTATTCTATCAACATAAAAATCTTCATCATTGTACGTTAAATACACCTCCTGTTCCTGTGCAGGAGTAACATCTTTTATTATCAGGTTATCAGGTGTCGATTCGTTCTTGTAATTAATTAAACGAACCATTCCTTTAATTTTTGATGTGCCATCGTTCCAGTCCAGGGCTTTATAGGTATAAAGTGTATCAATATTGAAGCTTTGTGTTTTCCCGATGGAAACCTCATGAACAATTTCTATATCATCAGCTGTCTCAAGTGATGTATCATCAGAATAATAATAAATTGTGTAGTCACCATTCCATAAATATTCAAATTTAAAATTCCCCGAATAACTGGTTTCAACATCTTCATCAGCTAAATTGCTATTGCCAAACTGGAGATAAACATTTTCACCCTTTGCCGGACGCTCAAACTGAAAGACCGTAAAATCTTTATTGTAATATTTTTCGACAAGAACACCCTCAATACTACTATTTCCACCAATTCCTTCTTCCTGCACACACGAAACTGACAAGAATATCATTATTGAAAAAAATAAAGGATAAAATGTTAAACGATATTTCCTCATACTAACCTAAGTTAAACAGACTTTTATGCTCCTACCAGAACTATTGTTCATAAAATCAACAACCATTTATTTATCGTTATTATTTCATTAAAAAAACAGATACGAAAATAATAGTTTTTTTATACTTTGAAGGAAGAACTGATGACTTATCATAAATTATTATTTAATTTTACAATTCAATTATCTAAAAAAAGCAATTATAGGTTTACACTTAAAAATACATAACTATGAAGTACCTGACATTATTATTAGCCATTATTCTGTTCCCCGCTATCGGGAACTCGCAAGATGAGTTAATCATTAACACTGAAAACCGTAATGTAACTTCACTTAACGGTCACTGGAAATACATTATAGACCAGTACGAATACGGTTATTACGATTACCGCTACCGTCCGGCCGACCAACAGCCCAACTACCAAAATAATCATGGTGCTTTTTATACCGATTATAAGGCCGAAGACAAAACAGAACTTATTGAGTACAACTTCGACCTTGCTGAAACGTTGGTTGTACCCGGCTCGTGGAACGCCCAGGAAGAAGAGCTGTTTTGGTACGAAGGGACAATATGGTACCGCCGCACCTTCGACTACGATGTGCAAAAAGCCGACAACCGGGTTTTTCTTTACTTTGGTGCCATAAATTACGAGGCTCATGTTTATTTAAACGACACTAAATTAGGGAAACATGTGGGTGGCTTTACACCTTTCAACTTCGAAATTACCGGCCTTTTGAAAGAAAAAGACAACAGTTTAGTTGTTAAAGTTGACAACAAGCGCAAAAAAGAAGCTGTACCAACACTAAATACCGACTGGTTCAACTACGGCGGCATTACCCGCGATGTAAAACTCATCGAGACTTCCGAAACTTTTATTCAGGATTACCACATTCAACTTGCCGATGGCGACATGAAACAAGTTTCGGGCTTTGTGAAGCTAAACGGCAGCAACAACCAGGGCGAAAAAATAAAAATTGAAATTCCAGAGCTTAACATCAAATATGAAACCATTACCAACAACAATGGAATGGCAAAAGTTAACTTCTACCCTAAAAACATTAAATACTGGACGCCTGAAACCCCTAAATTATATGAAGTAAAATTATCATCGGACCAATATCATGTAACAGATCGTATTGGGTTCAGAAGCATTGAAACCGATGGAAGTGATTTACTGCTTAATGGCAAAAAAATATTTCTGCGGGGCATTAGTATACACGAAGAAAACGGATCGCGTGGCGACAGGGCTTACTCGCAGGAAGATGCCAATTTAATTCTGAACAGGGCACAGCAACTCAACTGCAATTTTGTACGCCTTGCCCACTATCCGCATAACGAATACATGGTTCGCACAGCCGAACGAATGGGCATTATGGTATGGAGCGAAATACCGGTTTACTGGACCATCGACTGGCAGAACGAAGAGACTTATAAAAATGCGGAACAGCAACTAAGCGACATTATCAACCGCGATAAAAACCGTGCAAATGTTATCATCTGGTCGGTGGCCAACGAAACACCGGTAAGCGATGCACGAACTGAGTTTCTGACCAGCCTAATAGATAAGGCCCGCGAAATGGACGGGGCACGCCTTATCAGTGCGGCACTGGAAAAGCACACCGTATCGCATGACCCGTTAACCATTACTATTGATGACCCGTTTGCGCAATATGTTGATGTGCTTTCGTTTAACCAATACATGGGATGGTACGAAGGACTTCCTGAGATATGCAGCCGTGCAAAATGGACAATAGAAATTGAAAAACCTGTAATTATCAGCGAATTTGGTGGTGGTGCGTTGTATGGCTTCCATGCCGATAAAGACACCCGATGGAGCGAAGAATTTCAGGAAGAACTGTATAAACAAAACCTGAAAATGCTCGAAACTATCCCACAACTCAGCGGAATGACGCCCTGGATTTTGTCTGACTTCCGTTCGCCCCGCCGAATGCTCAAAGACATTCAGGACGGGTGGAACCGCAAAGGACTGTTTTCGGAAAACGGAGAAAAGAAAAAAGCGTTTTACACGCTTCGCGATTATTATAACGAGAAAGAACAGTAACACTTCTTATTTA
>JAQIDF010000143.1 GCA_027858145.1 Prolixibacteraceae bacterium
ACTTCTACACAACTGATGATTCGTGATATTCGCGAGCGTCAATCAGATGAATAACGCAGATAAGTCTTTCATTTCCTTGACTACAGCGGCTCCTGTTTCGAGCAACTTACTTTCAGAATGATGTCCATCTTTTACAAGGATGCATTGGCATCCAATTTCCTGCGCTACTTCGTAGTCGTGTGTTGTGTCGCCTATCAAACAGGCGTTTTCAGGCGAAATGTTAAGTTCCCGAAGTGTTTGGATACCCAACCCGGCTTTCGATGTAGCAAAAATATGCCCAAGTCCGGCAATCTCATCGAAATAATGAACGATATCGTGGTGTTGCAACTGTTCGCGCAAAATGGTGATTTCAGAAGCCGATAGTACAATTTGAGTGAACCCTTTTTGTTTGAAAAATTCAAGCAATTTAATTGCTGAGGTATGAAGATTAGCCTGGCTGTGGTTTTGCTTATATCGCTCAATGTATTGATGTGCCGGAATTTCAAATGGTTCTTCTTCAAAATTGAATCCTATTCTGCGGTAATACTCTTTTACCGGGAAACCGAAAACTTCGCGATAACGATTTTTTGTCAGGATGGGCAGCTTTCTTTCTGCTAAAAGTTCATTAATGGTTTCAATCGATACATCAACGTCGTTTAACAGCGTTCCATTCCAGTCCCAAATAATGGTGTTAATGTTATGCATCGCCAAAGTGTTTCTCATAATTGAAAACCGGCATAGCATACATGTTCAAATACATTTCAGTTGATTCATTGTTCTCAAAGGCTAAGTCCTCAATGTCGTTGTTCATGCGTTCAATAAAGGCATTTTTGTCATTATCGGTGTATTTATCCTTATGCTTATCTGTTTTTTGTAGCAAATCGGCTGCAATGTAGTTATTGGGCCATAACTTATAATTGGCGTATATGCGTTTGTCGATATAATCAACAATCGCTTTTATGGCTTCATTCTTATTCTTGTTGGCTGTTATTTTATCTATTTTTAGGTTCAGAGGATTACCAAAACCAAAATGTACATGCCCTTTGGAGGCCATAACACCATTGGCCATGCTGTTTAAATCGTCCTGTTTTGTTTTTGAAAAATCAGGGTTATGCTTACGGTTTAACAGTTCTTCAACCTTCGATTTTGCGCAAGGCTCTATTTCATATGAAATGGCCATGGGTACAATGTTTAATTCCCTGAAGCCATCGGTTATCGATGACTTGTTGCTCATGTTGAGCATTTTCAATAAAGCCGGTTGGGTATGGTCATTGCCATCTTTTGAACGTCCTTCACGCTGGGCAATCCATACCGATTCTTTTTTCTCGGTTAGTGCATGTCTTATGTACGCTGAAAGTGTGGCAGATGCTTTTAATTGTTCCCTTAGCCCTAAATTTCGCTTTACAATAAAAGTTCTGTTTGTTCGGGCTAATTTCTTTATCCAATCAAAAATGAGCAGGTTATCGCCAATGGCAATTTCTGTTTTTCTAAATCCTTGCCGGTGCATTACACCATTTAAGAAAGCTGAATCAAGGATAATATCCCGGTGGTTCGATATGAAAAGATAGCTGTCTTCAGGCTGGAACTGATCCATAGCACTATATGAAAGCCCTTTTGTTGTTGACTCTTGTATCTTAACAATCAGTGGGTAGATGATTTTATTCTGAAAGTCATCAACAGACTGAATGGTAGTCATTAATTGCAGAATCTGTTTTGCTTTAGACTGATAAAGATAATTAGCAACCTTTACAAATGATGGGTCATTCGCCAGTTCTGTTAATGCTGTGTTTACTTCGTTATCGTTATAGGGGCGTATTTCATTATATTCAGCCATCATCTTATTTTTTATGGACTGCAAATTTACGAAAATGTGGGCATTTGCGAAATATTAAAAACGGTACTTAAGGTGAACCTTCAAATCAGTGCGTTTATTTCCTTCAATAGCTGCATTTCCCGAACCTATTTCAAATGAATCAGCGAGGTAATAAGTTTGTGCTATTTTGAAATAGATATTAAACTTTGATGATAATTCGTACTTCATATTCAAATAATACCGTAACCCTTTTGAGAAAAAAGCCGGTATATAAAAGTAGTGTAGCACATCGTTCTCGTATGCATAAATACGGCTGTCGAAATTACTGGTGTTGAACCATGCAAAGCGGGCATTGAATTTTAGTTTAGGTAACGGTTTGCCGTTGAAGTCTGCAAAGGTCATAATGCCTCTTTCCCCGTTTCCTTCTTTTTGGTATTTCGATACTTCGGCACGAAGTTTTATGTTGAATCTATCGTCAATTTCCCAGGTTGCATTCAGGCGAATCCGTTGTATGTTTTGCCCGGCATCGTGTCGTATTGGTGATAATTCGCCTGTTTTCTCACTGTTCGATTCGTTTTTATAACGAAGATATATCTCAATATTATTTGTGGGAGAATAATCGGTTTGCATCATAAAATCTGTCCCTCTCACTGGTGACGATGAAGTAAATTTAAGCCAGTGTGAACGGTAAAAATCTACATAACCCGAAAGTTTTATTTTAGGCAATGGCAAAACCGACAAGCCGGTGTAAAGACCTTCTTCATTTTTATTCCCGTCCGACTCTGAAAAGGCCTGCCCATTGATGGAATGAAAATCGGGCGTGTAATTCCGGTAGAGCAAACTGAACGATATTTCATTGGCTGGTTGGGCTTCGAGTCCTGTAATTATTGCTTTGCCCTTTGAACGACTGATTGCCGCCTCACCGAAAAAGTTAACGCGGTTGAAAACCCAAAGAAAATCAGTACTGAAGTTATAGTTTTGTCTTCCGCTGAAACTGTAACGGTTGTAAAGTTGTTGCGATGGTTCAATGGGGATGTCGTAAATTTGAAAGGCAGAATTTATGCCGGCTGAAAAGCGGTTAATGGTATAGCGCACTTGTGCTCCTGCGGTCTGAACAAGCTGTACGTCGCGGTCGTTCAGTTCGTCGGTGGTGCGGTGGTAGCCGGTGGTTTTGATTGATGAGATAAGCACGGGGTTGCCGGATGAATCGGATTCGGTAACGTTGGCATCTACATGAAGGTATGAATAGTAGGTGATGATGTCGAAGTTTTTGTGTCCGAAGCGTGCTGAAACTCCCCGTAAGTGATTGTTTTCATCGGTTGATGAATATCCTCGCAGTCCTTGTCCCATTGGGCGGATGTTAACACCTTCATTCGATTTTCGTTTTCCGTAACCCGACCACGAGATGAGCCCCTGTCCGGTTTTAACCTGATAATCGCCCACGTACACCTCTTTTAAAATAGATTGAAACCGAAAGCCCGCGAAGGCAGAATAGAAGTCAAAGCCATAAGGATTATTTCCGCTGAAAAACGCTTCGCCTTCATCATTCTCGGCGGTGAACCCAAATTGAAATTTGTCACCTTTTTCAACCCGGTATTTCAACAAAAGGTTGGGTTTTATTCCTGTAAATTTGGCTTCTCCATCATCGTTTTCAATAAAACCCGATTTTGTTTCAATGTATTGCCGATAACGCATATTAATGGTCTGGTTCCAGTAGGTTTTTACTTCTTTGTCAGGCGGAAGAAATTGAACAAATGCAGCAAGGTCTGATGCTGTTTGACGATTGAACCCTTCAATAGCCTGTAGCTCATATTGACTATATATTTGGCCGTATTCACGGAGATAAGCCAACAGGTTTTCAATCTGGAATGTTGTCAAAAAGCGGAGTTTTTCTAAGTTGTTTCGGGTTGCAGTGTTTATGTTGAACGGATTTTCCATGTACCGTTGCAAATCTTCGAGCAAGGGTGCTAAATCGGTTTCTGCATTATAGTTTTCAGCATATGTTTCGGCAATATGTTCAATAATCTCGTTTCCGTTTCGCGTTGCTTCCTGTGCAGTTACAACATTATTATATTGTATTGCATGGAATAATAAGAAGAAAATAATTGTTTTGGCGGGAGGGGTGTTCATTGTGTCGTTTTAGAGTGAGATAATTATTGAGGAGGACGGGACATAGCCCAGATAGTAGTGATAACTGAATGCTATATCGAATTGAATATGATTACCGAAGTATCCAAAACCTGCAAAAATGCGCGAGGGAGTCGTGTTGAAACCTGCCCTGAAGAATATGCCTTCAGAAGCTTCCCATTCGCCGCCTAATTTAATGGCAGTGTTTAGTGTTTCAATTTTTTCAACTTCGTACGAGAGCGTAAAATCAGGTGCAAAGTTTGTATGTCCGCCCATTCTGATGCGCCAGGGTATATATTCGGTATGACTTATGTTTCGTATCTCGGGCGTGAAGAGGTTTGATATGTTGGCACCTAAAAAAGTTTTATCACTTGCCTGGTAGATGGCTCCGGCATCAAATCCGGCGTTCATGACCAGGATGTTGGCTTCGGGTATACGGCGCCCATAGTAATGAAGCTGTACGCCTGCAGATAACCGTTCAGTTAATGATAGTGCATACGAAGCACCGAAATTACTTTCGACCCATTCCGGGGCTCCAAACGAGTTAAATTGAAATGAAAAAGTACCGGCAGATTGGACAGGCAAAGTTGCTACAATAGATTTAACTGACATTTGTTCAACCAGATATTTGTTTTCGTAAAAAAGTGATATTGATAATTGGTTGAAGCGGGCTAATCCGGCAGGGTTGTGATAAACCGAAAATGCATCGCTTTGGCTAACAAACGCGTTGCCCATTCCCGAAGGTTTTCCACCGGTTGGAACAATAACGCTTCGCGAAAAACTGTTTAAAGAAATGATAATGCAGAGTAGTGTAAGTGTTATTTTATTCACGGTATGATGTTTTTGTTTGAGGCATTTAATATACAAAAAGGAATGGAAAAATG
>JAQIDF010000177.1 GCA_027858145.1 Prolixibacteraceae bacterium
GCCTGAAAACCTTCGTTCATCATTTTCCCGGCCCTTAATGGCATATCAAATAACGCTGGAAATACATTATCGTTCAACGGGTTATTTAAGTCATCGATGCAACTTTGCACATTTTTCGATAAATAAATACGACAGGCCACAGGCCTTGCTTTGTAAGCCATACAAAAACCACCGGTTGAATGCAGTAACGGACAAGCTTGTTTATATTTCAACAGCTTATCTAATTTGAGATTCGATGTGTTTTCAGCTTTATCGTTAACCCTGTCAATAATTCTATTTATTGATTTCCCTGGGTATTTCTTTTTCAGAAAATCACCCAGGTAAACAAGCTCGTATGTTGATGCCAACACGGTTTGATGACAGCAATGTGCACATCCACGCCTGCAATCGGTTGGCGTTCCCTGTTTGTCGGCTGTTCCTAAAAAAGTATCAATAAAATCATCGATGCTTTTATACATCGCGTTGATACCCATCGCGAGTGTTTCGGCAGTTAAATTGCCCCGGATAAAAGTATTGCAAATGTTGTACCCGTCGTTAAAAAATGCTTCGTCGAACTGCTTTTGGTAATTGGAGGCTTTTTGCATTTTTTTAGTTTTCGTATGTAAATTCAAACTCAAGGTTACCATAAGGCAGCTCATCATCAAGTTCAAATAGCCAATACTTAAATTTCCAGTACCCGTTTATCCGGTCAAATTCTTCGTTTATGCTTATTTTTTCTCCCGGTAAATATGTTTGATTGTATACCGTATCTGCCTCAGGATTAACTATAAGAATATCGCAACGCCCGTCAATTAATTCCACTGTTCCTGAAAACATTAAAGGACTGGTAGCATCTGTATAATAAACATTAAGCGAATCGTTTTTCGTTGTAGAAAATTCAAGGTAATCAACCTTAAAAGTTGTACTACCCGATTCAACACACGAAACCATAAACAAAATAAGAATCAAAATGCCTAAAATACCGGCTACACTTCGTTTCAACATTTTCTGTTTTATTTTTTTAATGAATAACGCTCAATCATTTCATCAAACGCATTATCCATCTCATGATTAACAAATTCATCTGCAAGGTCTGTTTTAAACCATTCGGCAATGGTTTTCACGCCCTCACTAAAAGGGATTTTACAATCAAATTCAGGTACGGCCGATTTTATTTTCGAATTGTCGAAAATCATACTGTGCATTTTATCGCCTAAAAGGCCGGCACCATATTCAGGCAGATAGCTGTCAATTACTTCCGAAGGCACATGAACCAGTTTGGGTTCAAAACCAAATGCCTGTCCAACCAAGGTGTAAATCTGGTTCCAGGTAAGCCATTCGTCTGATGTGATGTGAAAAACATCGTTCATGGCTTTTTTATTGCCAAGCAGTCCCACCAAGCCAATAGCAAAATCGGCATGGTTTGTCAATGTCCAAATCGATGTTCCATCGCCCAAAACAACTACCGGCTTTCCCTGTTTCATCCGGTTAATAGCTGTATAACCTTCATCAAAGGGCAGCATGGTTTTGTCATAGGTATGCGAGGGCCGTACAATGGTAAAATCCATTCCGGTTGCTGCTGCATTTTCGGTCAAATATTCCTCACAGGCAATTTTATCACGCGAATACTGCCAGTATGGATTGTAAAGCGGCGTATCTTCGGTAACCGGTATGCTTTGCGGCGGCGTTTGGTATGCGGAAGCCGAACTGATGAAAACATATTGCTTTACTTTCCCCTTCAAAAATGCCAGGTTATTTTCAATGTGAGATGGCACAAACGAAACCCAGTCAACAACGGCATCAAATTCCATCCCTTCAATAACATTTTCAACCTCGTCACGATTTCTGACATCGGCTGTTAGTTGTTTCACTTCAACAGGCACAGGCCTTGTTTTTGAAGAGCTGCCCCGGTTTAAATGGTACAATTCAATTCCTTTTTGAACGGCAAGGTTGGTACAAGCTGAGCTGATAACCCCCGTGCCGCCAATAAACAAAACTTTCATAATAATATGGTTAATAGTTAGATTAAACAATTACTTTCTGTTTGAATAATATTTCATAAACTGAGAACGTTCATAAATGGCCGGAGAACTGATGTTGCGATAACTCAACCGTCCCCTGAAATCATCGATATTGTCGAAACTCCATTTTTTCATAAAGCCTTCCAGCTCATTAAGCATTTCGTTAACAACACCGAAACCGTTGAGGTATAATGTTGAACAAATTTGCGTTATCTGGGACCCGGCGAGCAATTGTTTAATAATGCCTTCGCCATTATGGATTCCGGTAGACGCAGCAATTTGAGCCTTGGGCAATTTCCCTTTGATAATACCTGTCCACCGCAAACCGGGATAGATATCGAGTGGAGTGCTCATAACATCGGCCGATTTGAATTCAAGTTTATCAAGGTCGAAATCGGGCGTGTAAAATTTGTTAAACAGAACAACAGATGAAGCACCGTTAGCATGAAGCTGGTCGACAACACGAACCGGATTTGAAAAATTAGAACCGATTTTTACGGCTACCGGAATATTTATTTTACGTTTCACCATTCGCACAATATCAAAATATTTCTTGTCGTACGAATCGGCTGTAACGTTTTTGTCAACCGGCATTTCATATATGTTGAGCTCAATGGCATCGGCCCCGGCATCTTCCATATCTTTGGCAAAATCAGACCAATCGCTGGCACTCATACAATTAATGCTGGCAATAACCGGAATATCAACCGCCTGCTTTGCTTCTTTAATCAATTCGAGGTAATTCGAAATGGTATTCATGCGGGTATAGTTCCTGATATACTCCTCGGCTTCGGGGTAAGTATTTTGTTCGTTTCCGGCATTCATTACCGAGTTGGTGTCAATTAAAATCTGCTCCTCGAATAACGACTTCAGCACCACGGCACCAACGCCGGCTTCTTCAAGTTGTTTTATTTGCTTAACCGAGTTCGTCAACCCGGAGCTTCCTGCTACAATGGGGTTTTTCAAAGACAGTCCCATGTAATTTGTTGCAAAATCTGCCATAATATCTTAATTTAATGTTTGTTTCTTTCTCCAAATATAGTACTTCCTATTCGTACCATTGTACTTCCCCGGGCAACAGCCAACAGATAATCGTTGCTCATCCCCATCGAAAGTTCTTTAAATGACTCATCCCCCTCAAAATATTCACTCTTCAGACTGCTGAAAAAGCGATGGAGGCGTTTAAACTCATCGCTTACTTTCAACTCATCATCGGTAAAAGTGGCCATACCCATTACACCTGTGATACGGACATTGCTCAATGACTTATAATCTTCGGAAGTGAGTATATCTTCAACTTTTTTCCAGTCAAGCCCGAATTTGCTTTCTTCTTCGGCAATATGAAACTGCAGCAAACAATCGATTACCCGTTCATTTTTAATGGCCTCTTTATTAATGGTTTTCAGTAGTCTCAAACTATCAACAGCATGAATTAACGAAACAAACGGAGCAATATATTTCACTTTATTGCTTTGCAAATGACCAATAAAATGCCATTCAATATCTTTTGGCAATTCTTCGTATTTCGTGGTTAACTCCTGCACTTTATTCTCGCCAAAAACACGTTGCCCGGCATTGTATGCCTGCACAATATCCTCGTTGGGCTTGGTTTTCGACACCGCTACCAACTTAACATGATCTGGTAAATTTTGTTTTATTTTTTGAAGGTTTTCTGTTATCGTACCCATACAAATCGATTTTATACAAAACTAACAAATAAGTAATAAAAGGCGAGTTGCCCCGCCTTAAAAGTTTTCACAACGGAATAATCCTTATTGTGCAGCAAAAAGGGATATCCAACTACACTAAAACACAAATTGAAAACAAATCACAACGGGCACATTTACGTATATATCTGAGTTGTGGATAATGCCAGGTGCGCTCATCATCAGTGTGGAATTTGCTTGAGATAATTGAGTAACAGAAAAAGTTATCTTTGTAAAAACGACAACTTATTATGGAATTTAAAATATTGACTTCACAACTTCTCGACGATTTCACTAAAAAAGTGAGTGAATCACCATTAGACAAATTAGATAGAGTTGAGAAAATTGATATGCCTGTTGACTATTTCCAATTTTACAAATCCGTTTCGTCTGTTTATTCCTCTAAGATTGAGGGGGAAGACATTGACTTTGATAGTTATTTCAAGCATAAATTTCTAAACGTAAAATTCAGACCTGACTATACAAGAAAAGCTGACGACTTGTTTGCAGCATATGATTTTATAGACAAACATGTATTAAATCTAAAAAACGTTCAAAAAGCTCATTCAATCCTTAGTTCAAAACTTCTTCCCAAAAGTCAGCAAGGACTAATCAGAACAAATCCAATGTTTGTAATTAATAGCGACGATAAAATTGAATATGTTGCCGCAGGACCGGAAATTGTGAAAAGAGAAATTGAAAAATTATTCGAAGATATTGACTTACTCATTAAGAATGATTTAAATCCATTTGAAGTTTTTTATTATGCATCATTAATTCATCTGGTGTTTGTTAAAATACATCCGTTTCAGGATGGAAATGGAAGAACAGCAAGATTAATTGAGAAATGGTTTTTAATTGAAAAAATTGGACAAATAGCCACTTCCGTCCAATTAGAAAAGAACTACTACAATAATATCAAAGACTATTATTCGAACATAAAAATACTTGGGTTAGAATATGAGGATTTGGATTATAGTAAAAGCTTGGATTTTCTATTGATGACAGTAAATGGCATCAATGATGTAAAATAGAAGGCACTAACCCACAACAGCAAAATACCCGCAAGTCGGGTTTCGGTGCTTCGTTGACAGGAAATTGAAATTTTGAAAAGCAACTCTCGTAGAAAGTTCATCGGGAAACGCCCGCCCTGCGTGTATTTGCGGAACGTTAGCGGTCATTGTGAGACTGACACCCTGAACTAAATTATAAAAATTGAGCAAAACTATGTATGGAAGACTATAAAACAGAAATCTTAGACAAGATTTGTTATACTGACCTTGTTTATGAAAGGATTAATAAGAAGCTGAATATACAACTCCCAAAAGATGAAATCGAGAAAATGATTTATGAAATTATTGAAGAAACAGACAAAACAGAATTTCAAAAAACAGGAAAAAATATTTACATTACAAACAACGAAAAAAATATTAGGTTGACAATTAATTCTTATACGAATAGAATAATTACAGCAGAAAAATTGAATAAAAAACAAAGAAATAATAATTAGACAATGTTTCAAGAGCCAAAAAACTATACGGACAATGACCATTTCTTTTTCGAATCAGACAAAGACCTGGAAAAAGTTTGCAACGCACCAAATACAAAGATGGTGTTTTTAAAGTATTGGAATTGCGAAACGGAAAAATCAACTTGGTTTTTGTCGGTTACTCAAATACTGGTGGACTATTTAACGAAATTGTAAATGGAATTCACTACGATAAAAACTCAAGAAAAATAGGTTGGACTTACCAGATGTTAAAAGACAAAACAGACGCACTTGACATTTATTGGTATGTAACGAATAGTAAATACGAACAGAAGAAAGAACAAGTTGAAATGCTAAAAGACTTTGTTGAGCAAACTGGAAAATTGCCGAAATGGAACAAATAGAAAACAACGAACCGCTAACATATTAGGAATTAAGGCACAGTTGGGCCATGAAAAAAGGCAGTAAGCACGAGAACTTACTGCCTTTTTTGGGTCAATGAGGTGTTGCTTTACCACGCCCAATTGTGTTTTTCCGCCAGCTGGCGGAGGGCTTAGCCGCTGTTGCTCAACACTCTGCACTATGGGTGGATAAATCGGTTCAAGTTGTGCCAGTCATTTCGGTCGAAAGTGTGCCACTTTTTATAGGTGTTTAATTTCGTTTCGGTTCAAGATTGAAAATTGGGAAAACAATTCACTCAATAAATGTTATCATTTTTGCATCTCAAATCCCTCCCCTCCCACCGAGGCAACACAATTCAACAGAATTTGTAATATTTGATTATATTTCATAGCTTAGTAAGCTATACACACCACGATGATTTACTCGCATCTCAGCCAGTCGAACATCGACAAAATTCAAAGTTCGTTCGACCATTTTATGCCTCTGACTTCACTCAGGTAAACATAAAAAAGATGAAAAAGAAGACATAATTACGTATATATACAAGTTACCATGCATTTACGAACGACCGTGTAACTAAACTAAATACGAAATGAATAATTTTTTAATAGCATTAATAATCGGACTTGTAGCAGGATTGATTGACATAATTCCGATGATAATTCAAAAACTGGACAAACAAGATACGATTTCAGCATTTGTACACTATTTTGCACTTGGATTGATTATTCCATTTGTTAACTGGACAGTTGCACCATGGATTAAAGGGATTATTATTGCTCTGTTGACTGCTATACCGATTATGATAATTGTTTACCCGAAAGATAAAAAAGCAATAATTCCAATGATTCTTTTTTCATTGATACTTGGTGCTGGAATAGGAATAGCTGGAGCAAAATTTATCGGATAAATGAGCGAGTTGATTAAAGATATTAAAAACGGTCGAATCCTTAAAAATAACGGGAGTTGGATGTATTGTGTGAAGTGCAATATGACCGTTGGGTATTTATGCTATTCGACCTACCAAAACTTTCAATTTGATTTTGATTGCAAATGTGGAAACAAAGGTTCTTTTAGACTTGCCTATAAAAGCGAACAAGACCCTGTAAAATCAAATAAGGATTTGGAACAAGTAAAAAACCGACTTTGTTGCCCGAATGATGATTCACCACTATTTACAATCGTTGATAAAAACATTGAAAGTGTAAAATATCAAATTACTTGTAAACATTGCCAAACTGAGTATTCCAATGGATAGGATT
>JAQIDF010000169.1 GCA_027858145.1 Prolixibacteraceae bacterium
GCTTTTTCTGAATGAAATATTATTTTTCCATTGAATGCGAAAATTTTCCAAAAATCGCCTATATCAGTTATCCCATAGCGTTCGTCAAGTGAATAATACTGAAAATTTTTTAATGAATCTGCCTCATAATAACCAAAAACCCCGTTTGCACCAACATAAACACGGTCTTCATGAACTAAGACTGCCCTTGTAACACTGTTTGTAAATTTTGGTAACAAACGCCACGACAATCCATCATATTCTACTACTCCATCGTTATTTGCGAAATAAATAAGTCCGTTTTCAGCCTGTGATATACTCCAGTTTTGAGTTCCTGCCTTGTAATCTCGACGATTAAAATATTCAATCTCCGAAATACCATACTGAATTGCCTGAACTCCGGTAATACAGAAAAACAACAGAATTATTATAAAAAAAAGCCTACCACCCATCAGATTATATATTGTTATTATAAAAAGAAGCCTTGTAAAATTAATAAAATAAATAAAAAGACTAAAAATGAAAGTGCATGATATCGATTTATATTTATAAAAAAACCCTCACCGTTAAAAACGATGAGGGTAAAAAAAAAGCGAGATGGCTCATTCAATACAATTGAACGCCACACTCGAATATCATATTACTTGTTGTTCATTTTTTTTGCCCAATTGTCGCGTAACGTAACCGTGCGGTTGATCACGAGATGATCGGGGGTTGAATCTTTGTCGATATTAAAATAACCTTTTCTTTCGAACTGAAAATGTTCAAGCGGTTCACCATTTTTCAAAAATGGTTCAACAAAACACGCTTCAAGTACTTGCAATGAATTAGGGTTCAAGAACTCCCTGAAATCCTGATCTTTTGTTGCTGAAGGGTTTTCAACTTCAAACAAACGATCGTATAGCCGAATCTCAGCTTTAATACTTTCAGAAGCTGAAACCCAATGCAGGGTGCCTTTTACCTTTCGCCCGTCAGGAGAATTGCCCCCCTTGGTTTCAGGATCGTATGTGCAACGAAGTTCAATTATTTCACCTTCGTCGTTTTTTATTACCTCGTTACAAGTTATATAATAGGCATACCGCAAACGAACTTCTTTTCCGGGCGAAAGACGGAAGAATTTCCGCGGGGGATCTTCCATAAAATCTTCACGCTCGATGTACAGTTCACGTGTAAACGGCACATCACGCCTTCCGGCACTTTCATCTTCAGGATTGTTAATGGCCTGAACCATTTCTACTTTATCTTCAGGATAATTCGTGATAACAACTTTCAGCGGATTAAGCACCCCCATTACACGTTGTGCCGACTTATTCAAATCTTCGCGAACGCCATGCTCAAGCAATGCTACATCAATCATGCCTTCTGTTTTGGTAATCCCTACCTTTTCAATAAGGTTTCGTATCGATGCCGGTGTAAAACCTCTGCGGCGCATTCCCGACAATGTAGGCATACGCGGATCATCCCAGCTTTTTACATACCCTTCTTCAACCAATTGTAGCAACTTACGCTTGCTCATCATGGTATAAGTAAGGTTCAAACGCGAAAATTCTATTTGTCGCGGACGATAATCATCAGTAGCCATTTGATCGACAAACCAGTTATATAAAGGCCGGTGAATTTCAAATTCGAGTGTACAAAGCGAGTGAGTTACCCCTTCGAGATAATCGCATTGCCCGTGGGCAAAATCATACATGGGATAAATGCACCATTTATCACCGGTACGGTGATGTGTAACATGACTTATCCGGTACATTAACGGGTCGCGCATGTGCATATTTGGCGAAGCCATATCGATTTTGGCACGTAGCACTTTAGCCCCGTTTTCAAACTCACCTTCTTTCATCCGACGAAAAAGATCGAGGTTTTCTTCGACAGGACGATTGCGAAAAGGACTTTCGACACCCGGTTTCTGTGGAGTACCTCGCTGTTCACTAATCAATTCAGAAGGCTGGTCATCAATATAGGCCTTTCCTTCTTTTATTAGTTTTACGGCAAATTCGTACAGATCATCAAAAAAATCGGAGGCGTAGTACAAACGGTCTTCCCAGTCGTAACCAAGCCATTTTATGTCTTCTTTTATAGAATCAACAAATTCTACATCCTCTTTCGTAGGGTTTGTATCATCAAAACGTAAATTGCATTTACCGCCAAATTTTTCAGCTGTTCCAAAATCAAGACAAATAGCTTTGGCATGCCCTATATGCAAATATCCATTAGGCTCAGGCGGAAAACGGGTATGTACCCGTCCATTATTTTTACCTTCACTAATGTCTGTTTCAACCAATTCGTGAATAAAATTTCTGGTTTTTGCTACGCTTTTTTTATTTTCTGAGTTCTCTGCCATACTTC